>CAZLBU010000226.1:655-4757 GCA_964557815.1 uncultured Bifidobacteriaceae bacterium
GGACGACCCCACGAAGCCAGCGCTGCTCCTGACCGTGCGGGGGGTGGGGTACAAGATGGCCGTGGATTCAGGGATCCGGGATCCGGGATCCGGGAAGGGGTCAGGGGGGTCAGGGGTCGTGACTCCTGATGATCCCTGATCCCTGATCCGAAACAACAGGAACACGGTCTGCTGTGTCGGGCGGAAGTTGTCGTCCGACACCACCAGCAGTGTGCGGTTGCCGTCGGGCAGCTCCGGGCCAAACGCCATGGCCTCGAAGTTGTCCAGGTTGGCCAGCGACGGAGGCAGGCGCGGGATCAGGCTGTCCACGTCCAGGACCAGCGTCTTCGTCGCGCCCCGCCAGCGTCCACCGGCGAGGCTCTCCACGGCCGACACGTCCTCCGCCACCTCTGGGGCGGGGCGCCCTCGCCGCGCAGGTTGCGGACCACGCGCGTCGCGGGATTCACCAGGCAGGCGCGCTCGAGCGCGAGCAGGTTCCAGTCGTCCAACGCCAGCAGTTCGGTCAACCCGTTCTCGCCGTCGTCGCAGATCGCGTCAAATCCCTCGCGCACGGGCGTGGGCGCGATCGGAAACACCCACTGCCGGCGCGCGCGCCAGGCGGCTCCCTCAGCCACGAACTCGACCAGCCGCCCCGGCCCGCCGCGGCCGCCGCCGAAGGGTCGCCCGTTGCGCGTCGTGGCTGGCAGATCGGCGTGCCGCGGCTGCTCGAGGCCCGCGATGAGGCGCCCGTCCGGCGTGCGCGTCAACGCCTCGGCGCCCTGATTGTCGCGAGTGCCGCCACGGTCCGGGCCGAGGCCGAACGACGAAGGCCACGCGTGCATCGCCGTAACCACCATCTGCGGGGACAGCGACAGGAGCGCGACCGGCCACTCGCCTGCCGGCGGCTGGCCCGGCGCCCCGGTTGACCGATGCCCTTCCTCGGTGGCCACGAACGTTCCGTCGGGCAGCGCGGCAACGCCTTCGAGGTCGGCGCCCGTCACACGGCGTTGGTCCACTCCCGGCCCGGGCACGATGGGCTCCACGGACAGCGGGGTCACCGAAAGCGCCCCCCCGGCGAACGAGATCTCCAGCCAGGCGACCCGGGCGGGTTGTCGATCGTCGATCACCGCCAGGTAGCGGCCCGAGCGGGCATCGCGGGCCAGGCCAGAGAGGCTGCCGAAGAGCCGGGCACGATCGGCGTCGGAGTCCAGCCGCGCGGAAGGGATCACGTGCGACGCGAGGAACTCGAGGGTGGGGATGGGCGTGGCTTGCGCTGCGGCAGGCGGGCGCGAGACGGCTGGGGCACAACCGGCGATTGAGCCCGCCACGACGACCATCACGAGTACCGCGCGGGTCGCTGCTCTTCTCGGGCGACTGGAAGGCGGCGCGTCCATTGACGATTGCCGATTGGCGATTGAACGATTCATTGGGCGAACGGTGATTGACAGATTGTGGCATTCGGATTGGGCAATCGGGCGATGGGTAATTGCGACATTGAGCATTCTGCGCGTTCGAGTCGTCCTATGCTGCAATCGCTCAATCGCTCAATCGCTCAATCGCTCAATCGCTCAATCCCAATGCGCAATGCCCAATCGCTGAATCACCCAATGAATCGCTCAATCATCAATCAGCAATCATCAATGGACAGCGCGGATATCATAGGCGTACACCCTGTCCTGGTCGCGCAGGACGAGCAGCCCGTTCGTGATGATGGGATGGCTCCACGTCGGCGATCCGCCCGTCTTCAGCTGGAAGCGGCCGCGCTCGACGTAGCCGGTTGGTGACGCGTCGGCCAGGCCCACCACTCCGTTCTCGCTATACAGATACAGCCGCTCGTCGGCGTAGATGAGCGAGCCCTTCCCCACGCTGCGGTTCCGCCAGGCCATCGTGCCGGTGTCGAACTCGAGCGCCGTCAGGATGCTGCTGTTGAAGCCGTACAGGTGCGTGCCGACCAGCACCGACGAGGCGTGGTGGTTGCGCATGTCCCGGGTGAAGTAGACCTCGTTGGCGGTGGCGAAGTTGCCCGCCGCGCGCACGTCCACGAGCGCCGCGCCCGTGCCGTAGTCGGACGAGAAGAACACGCGGTTGCCGCGCACGACGGGCGTCGCGATGTTCGCCGTGCGGTTCGAGGCGCGCTCGTGCGTCCAGAGCAGCCGCCCATCCCTCGGGTCCACGGCAAGCCCCCGTGAGGCGGTGAAGAATACCACCTGCTGCAGGCTCCCCGTCCTGAGCAGCACGGGCGAGGAGTACCCGGCCTCGTCTCCCGCCTGCTGCCATAGCGTGCTCCCATCCGTCTTGTTGAGGGCGACGATCGAGGCGCGACGCCCGCCCGCGTTCAGCACGATGCGGTCGCCGATCACGAGGGGCGATTCGCTGTACCCCCAGTACGGCGTCACGCCGCCGAACTTCTGGACGATGTTGACGGACCAGATCTTCCGGCCGGAGGCGGCATCCAGGCACGACAGCTCGCCGGATCCACCGAACGCGTACACGACGCCTCCGTCCGTGGTGGGCGTGCTGCGCGGGCCATCGCCCTGCTCGTTGCGGAAGCGGCGGCCGTTCGGCGTCTCCCACAGCTTCTTCCCTGTCGCGCGGTCGAACGCCATCACGTATTCCACATCGTCCCGCGCGCCCAGCGTGTAGAGCCGCCCGCCCGAGGCGGAGAACGACGAATACGCGGTGCCCGCGCCCGTGGCCTGCCAGGCCAACCGCGGCCCCCCCGACGGCCATTCCCTGAGCAGGCCCGTCTCCCGCGAGATGCCGTCGCGATTCGGCCCGCGCCACTGCGACCACTCGGGCGGCGCGGGCGCCTGGGCCACGCCCAGCACGACCGTCAGCAGCCAGACGCCGGGGAACGAGAGTGCAGAGTGACGTGACATCGAACCTCCACGAGCCTGGTTCCGCCGCTGGAGTGGGATCGCACCTTAGTCGAACGGGGTCGCCTTCGGTGGCAGGGTCGCCACGAAATCGTGTGCGAATCGCGCGCTGTAGTCCCCCAGCAACTGCTCCACGCGGTCGTACGACGATGAACGGACAATCAGCCCGGCGTGGTGGCGCTTGTCGAGCCGCCACACGACTTCCTGATCCGCGTAGGCCTCGGTGGACGGATGTTCCTGCCGCGCCAGCGAGACGATGAGGCCCGCGTAGTCGGCGCGCGGGGCGCGTACCTCGTAGGGCTCATCCCCGCCCGCCTTCTCGATACGCGCCCACTCGGCCCACAGATTCACCCCGGTCGCCGCCTCCACCAGCTCGTTGATGTGCGCGCCGCCAACCCGGGCGGAGGTCTCGAGGAACACGAACTCCCCGTTCGCCCTGCGGATGTACTCGCTGTGCGACACCCCGCGCACCAGCCCGAGTGAGGTGAGCACCCTGCGATTGAGCTCCAGCACGCCGCGGTCCTCGTCCGTTGCCCGCCTCACGATCCGGGTCGTGAACACCCCGCCGCCATGGGACAAGTCGAACGGCGGCGTGCCGTAGCGGCTGGCGATGGCCATCCGGATCTCTCGTTCATAGACGATGGAGTCCACGTGATAGACGTCGCCGGCGACGTAGGTCTCGAGCAGGTGATGGGACGAACGGTCCCCCAGCTCGTCGATGGCCGCCCACAGCTCCGCCTCGGTGTTGATCTTGCGGATGCCGATGGCCCCGGCCTGCTGCCGCGGCTTGAGGAACCACGGCGGCGCCACCTCCGCGCAGAACGCCCGGACGCGCGCCTCGTTCAGCACGTGCACGAAGCCCGGCACGGGGATGCCGTCGCTGGCCGCCCTCACGCGCATCGCGAGCTTGTCGCGGAAGTAGCGCGTGGTGGTCTCCCCCATGCCCGGGACCCGCAGGTGCTCGCGCAGCGCCGAGGCCTTCTCCAGATCGAAGTCGTCCAGCGGGACGATGCGGTCGATGACCTCGCGGCGGGCGAGATGGCTGACACCGAGCAGCAGGTCGTCCAGCTTCCACTGCTTGTTCACGTCGGGGACGTAGAACATCTCCGCGACGCACTCCCGGGGCCAGGCCGCGTCGCGCAGGCTCTCGGAGGTGACCAGCAGGACGCGGCAGGCCTGCCGATGAGCTTCGCGGATGAAGTCGTGGCCCTTGAAGTAGGACGCGAGGCAGAGGATCGTCACGGGGG
>CAZLBU010000227.1:0-4696 GCA_964557815.1 uncultured Bifidobacteriaceae bacterium
TCACGCGCCTCTCCTATACGGGGACCTCGACCACCGCCACGACGACACTGGACTTCGTCAAGGTTCGTGACCTGGGTACGTTCACGAAGGCCGCCACCACCACGCTCCTGCGCCTGACGCTGCAGACCCACGTGCGGATGTCGGTGGCGGGGGTATCCTGTGCCTATCAGCTGCGTATCGACGACCTCAATGCCACAGGCGGGACCACCTTTGCCGGGTCGGAGGCCATCGTGAACGCGACCACCCGCTCCCCCGTGTCGCTTGTCGAGGTGTTCGGCGGTGTGGCCAGTGGCTCGCGCATCGTCTCGCTCTGGGTACGTGGCAGCGGATCCAGCACCTGTGAAGACAATGGCGGCAACTTCACCCGAACCGTGCTGGTGGAAGAGCTTCCGGCATTCGGAGCGGCGGTCGCCGCCGCACCGGACCCGGGTTGGGTGACCGCGCCCGGCGCCAGCGATCGGCCGCCCGCGGAGTGGCAGTAGACGGCGGACGAGTGCCCGGGGACCTTCTGGCGGATTCGGGATACCTCCGCCTCAGGGTTCAGCACCTTGTTGTTGAAGGCGCATTCCCGGGCAGGATTCCCGGGCATCCATCTCCCAGAGGATTCTTCGTGTCGTCTTCGTGTCCTTCGTGACTTCGTGGTTTCGTTTCGGCCATCACCTCGCCGCTCGACTGACGCCCACGAACACCAGCGCCGACACCGCGAACGCGTTCAAGAGCGCGAGATCGATGTTGACGAGCCCCTGCAGCGGGCCGGGCACGCCCACCAGGAACGCCGCCACGCCAATCGCGCCGCCCACCCACATGGCCGCGTAGGCGCCCTTCGTGGTGCCGCCCTTCCACAGCAGGCCGCCCAGGAGCGGCACCAGCATGCTGCCCATGTAGGGGTAGTTGAAGATGATGATGGTGTCGAGGATGCCCCGCGCGCGCAGCGCGACGACGACCCCCAGCACCAGCGACACGGCCACCGCCAGCCGCGCGTAGGTGGTGGCCTTCGGCAGGTGCTCGATCTCCGCGTGGGGGTTCAGCACCTTGTTGTAGAAGTCGCGCGTGAAGCAGCCCGCCATCGAGATGAGCAGGGCGTTGGCCGTGGACATGGCCGCCGCCAGCAACGCCGACACCACCACCCCCGCCAGCACCGGCGGCAGCGTCGTCGAGACGACGTGGGTCAGCACGTTGCCGTTCTCGACATCCGGGAAGGCCGCCTTGCCGGCGGCGCCGATGAGCGCGGCGCAGAAGCTGACTACGATGACGAGGATGCCCGAGAGAATGCATCCCCACTTCGCGACCGACGCGCTCTTCGCCGACTGGTAGCGGATGAACGCGTCGTAGGACACCGAGATCGAGAGCAGGAACGGCGTGATCAGGAACACGGCCCGCGTGCCCATGCCCTCCGGAATGAACGGCGTGGTCAGCGCCGCCGACGCCGCCCCGGGGTCGGCCTGGCTCACGGCGGCCCACGCGGTGAGCGGGATGCCCAGGGCGATGATGGACACCTGGAAGAAGTCCGCCGCCACCACGCCCCACATGCCGCTCATCACGTTCGAGAAGAGGATGACGGCGCCGATCCCGAGGACCGCGGTGGTGAAGTCGATCCCGAAGCCGGAGAGCACGCTGCCCGCGGCCATCAACTGCGCCGCGAAGATCCCCAGCAGGCTCGGGATGTTGGAGATGGAGGCCCACAGGCGCACGCCCCGGCTCTCGCCGTAGCGGTGGGCGAAGAAGTCGATGGGGACGATGCCCCCCAGGTTGCGCATGCGCTCGGCGGCGAACAGGCCCGCCAGGATGAGGCCGAGGCCGCAGCCAAGGCCGTACCACATGCCGGGCCAGAGGCCGGAGGCCGCGCCGACTTCGGCTCCGCCCAGCACCACGCCGGCGCCAATCTGCACGGCCGCGAGCGACGCGGTGGTCAGCGCCACGCCCAGGTTGCGGCCGGCCACCAGGTAGTCCGAGATCTGCTTGATCCGGCTGCTGAGCAGCACGCCTGCCGCCAGCGTGCCCAGCATGTAGATGGCGACGACCGTCAGGAGCATCGCGGAAGGATATGCGCTGCGCCGGTCGCGGCCAACGTGAAATTACGCCGCGGCCCGCGCCCGCAACTGGATCAGGCACGCGACGAGCGCCAGCGCACACACCGTGATGATGTTGACGGCCATCAGGCGCGAGTAGAGCGCGCGCCCGAGGAGATCGAAGATCGTGAAGCCCATGATGCCGAGCGCCGCGCCCGTGACGATGCGCCAGGGCACGGTCATCGTGCCGAACCGGTCCACGAGGCAGACGACGGCCGGCGTCGCCAGCAGCAGCACGTAGTCCCAGCCCTGCGGCGAGATGAGCGGCACGAGCAGCATCAGCAACCCGAATTCGAGGTAGGCCGGGCTCGGCACGTGCCTCCTCCGCCACATCACCAAGGCCGCGCCGGCCAGTGCCGCCACCGTCGTCAGCACGGCCAGGCCCGACGCCGCCGGGCCCGCCCCCATCCACTTCGCCCACGTCGCGGCCAGCGAGATGTTCTCGGCGACCAGCAGGTTCGGCGCGGTGGTCTCGGACACGGTGCGATACCACGCGAGCACCAGGTCCACGTTGCCCGTCCAGCCATAGACGAGCGCCGGCAGGGCCAGGCCGGCGCCGAAGACGGCAGCTGCCGCGAGCGGCGCGCTGGCGCCCGCGGCCAGCGGGAGCCAGGGCAGCAGGATGACGGCGTAGGGCTTCACGAAAATGGCGAGCCCCACGAGCGCGCCCGCGAGGACGGGCCGCCCGCTCCCGAGCGCCATGAGCGCGGCCACGAGAAGGAACCCGAGCAGGATGTTGGACTGCCCGAGGTTCAGCTCGTGCGCGTAGAACTTCGCCATGAGGACGACGGTCACCCACGCGAGCGCCCGCACGGATCGCCGTCGGTCGGGCAGGGCGGCGATGGACCAGCGGACGAACATCCACAACAGAACGACCGACAAGGCGTACCACGCCGCCTTGGCCGCCTCCGGGGCCAGCGACGCGAACGGCGCCATCGCCAGGGCGAATGCCGGCAGGTACTTGAACTGGTAGTGGCCGTCGTCGGCGCGATAGAGGGGCTCGGCCTGCATCGCGCGGATGCCGGCCGTGTGGTACACGCCGAAGTCCACCATCTCGTGCCGGACACGCGCCACGTACATCACGGCGGCCAGGGCGGCCACCGCGAGAGGCCAGGCGAGGCGGCGAAACGACTGCGGCACGCGGCTGCCATTGTCACCGAAGAGCAGATGAACCGCCACCACACCGGCATAGAATGAGCGTCATCGCCTGTCCATGACCGCCGACCAGTTCCGCGCCCTCGCGCTCGACCTGCAGGACGCCCTCGAAGGCGCCCACATGGGCCACGCCGACTTCCGCGCCAACGGCCGCATCTTCGCCTCGCTGGACAAGGACGAGCGCAACGGCATGGTGAAGCTCGCGCCGGAGGAGCAGCAGCAGCTCATGCGCGAGCACCCCGGAATATTCGAGCCCGCCAGCGGGGCGTGGGGCCGGCAGGGCTACACGACCGTGCACCTCGCTGCGGCCAAGGTCGCGGCCGTGCGGAGCGCCATGCTGCTGGCGTGGCAGGCCGCCGTCGCGAAGCCTCTGGCGAAGCCGCGTCGCCGGGGCTGAAACCCCGGCGCTCCGGCTGGCGCCCTGGCTCGGGCGGACCTTGCAGCCCACAGCGCTGGCGATCCCCTTTGAGGCCAGGCGACTCGGGTTTCCGACAAATGGCCCGCAGGCCACACTGCGCGCGGCTCTTTTGCGCGCTCTGTTCCTGGTGCCGCCGAGGGACATTTGACCGCCTGGCCGATGGGGAGCGCCAGCGGTGTGGGCTGCAAGGTCCGACCCGTGGACTCGGTCCACCGGGCACTGCGCCAACCCACGGCCGGCCGGCGCCGTCCAACCACCCATGACGCTCCCTGCCCACGACATCCGGCTGGCGCTCCGCGGCCTCGTCCGCAGCCCGCTCTTCTCCATCGTCGCCATCCTGTCGCTGGCACTGGGCATCGGCGCCAACACTGCCATCTTCACCCTCATCGACCAGATGATCCTCCGAAAGCTCCCGGTGCAGGATCCGGACGGGCTGGTGATGCTCTACCAGCAGGGCCCCCATAGCGGCAGCAACATGGGCCAGCGGATGCACTCCTACCCCATCTACCAGGAGTACCAGAAGCGCGCCGAGCCGCTGGCGGAGGTCCTCGCACGGCGTCTCGTGTCCACATCGGTGAGCATCGACAACCAGACCGAGCGGCTCGACGCCGAGATGGTCTCGGGCAATTACTTCACGATGCTCGGCGTGGGACCGGCGGCCGGCCGCGTCTTCAACTCGGCCGAGGACGACCAGGTGTATCAGGGTCACCCCTCGGTCGTGTTGAGCCACGACTACTGGATGCGCCGCTTCGCCGGCGATCGCAGCGCCGTCGGCAAGAAGATCCTGGTCAACAACTACCCGATGACCATCGTCGGCGTGTCGGCCGCGGGGTTCGCCGGCCTGGACCCGGTGCGCTCGCCGCAGATCCGCGTCCCCATCCTCATGAAGCCGGTCATCGTCCCCGAATGGGAATGGGTTCGGATGGACGACGAGCGCACGCGCTGGGTGCAGGTGTTCGCGCGTCTCAGGCCGGGCTACACGGTGGAGTCCGCCCAGGGGCCGCTCCAGGGGCTGTTCCTGCAGATCCGTCAACATGAGATGACGCTGCCGGGC
>CAZLBU010000228.1:0-4624 GCA_964557815.1 uncultured Bifidobacteriaceae bacterium
GACGGTGAGCGCAGCCGCGGTGCCGCGGCGCGACGACGGCGCGTATGCCCACGACATTGATTCGTCCCGCTGACCTCACGCCGCACCTCGCCGACCCGCGCTGGGTGGTCGTGGACTGCCGCTTCGATCTCGCCAATCCCGCGTGGGGCGAGGCCGAGTACGTGGCGGGGCACATCCCGGGCGCACGGTACGCACACCTCGACCGCGACCTGTCCGGCACGAAGACAGGCACGAACGGGCGACACCCGCTGCCGACGGTCGAACAGATGGCCGCGACGTTCGGGGCCTTGGGGATCGCTCCGGACACGCAGGTCGTCGCGTACGATGCGGACTCCGGCATGTATGCGGCACGGCTCTGGTGGATGCTCCGGTTCCTCGGACACGACGCCGTGGCCGTGCTCGACGGCGGCTTCGCGCGGTGGCTCGCGGAGGGCGGGGCCGTGCAGCCAGGCCGCGTCACCGCCACGCCCACCGTCTTCGCACCGGCCCCTCGATCGGACTGGCGCCTGACGGTGGATGAGGTGGCCGCGGGCGGCCACGGGCTCCTGGTGGACGCCCGCGCCCCCGAGCGCTTCCGCGGCATGAACGAGACGCTCGACCCGGTCGCTGGCCATATCCCGGGTGCCCGGAACTACTTTTTCCAGCAGAACCTCGCGGAGGACAAGTCCTTCAAGCCCGCGGCGGCGCTCCGCGCCCAGTGGGATGCCGTGCTCCAGGGCCAGGACCCGAAGGCGGTGGTGATGTACTGTGGCTCCGGCGTGACCGCCTGCCACAACCTCCTTGCCATGGAAGTGGCCGGCCTCACCGGCTCGCGCATCTTCCCCGGCTCGTGGAGCGAGTGGTGCGCCGACCCGACGCGGCCCGTCGAGACGTAGCCCGCACCATCCCGTCCCACCCTTCGTCCCCGGCTCCAGGCTCCCGGTTCCCGGCTCCCGGTTGCCGACCCGATCGCTCCTGCCAACTTCCGCCCCCTCCTTCTCGTCCAATCCCCACGACGGCATTCACGGGAGACCTGGACGATGACCCTTCGCATCCTCTTCACGCTGGCCATCCTGGCGGGCCTGGCCGCGGCGCCCGCCGCCGAGCAGACGTTTCACTGGGAGGCCGGCCGCCACGACCGGCACGACGCCCACATGCACCTCGGCGACCACATCGAGCGCGCACTCGAGCACGTGTCGCACATCGCGGAGCAGATTGCGGAGCGCGTCGGCTACCGCGTGGAGCGGATCGCCGACCGCGTGAGCCAGCGCGCCGAGTACGCGGCAGAGCGCGCGGCGGCCAGGGCGGAGCGCAAGGCCGACCGCATCCGCGCGCGCGTCGAGTCGCGCGTCCGCGTCGTGCACTCACGCATCGAGCGGCGCCTGGGCACGTCCAGCTGGTCCTACCGGGAGCAGGGCAGCATCGACGACAACCCCTGCGACGACCGTGACCGCTGGGATGACGACACCTACCGGCACTGCGAGGTCCGCGAGGAGCGGCTCCCTGCGGGCCCCCTGTCGGTGGACGCAGGAACCAATGGCGGCATCCGCGTGGAGGGCTGGGACGGCAGCGATATCCTCGTGCGCGCCGTGGTTCAGGCCCGCGGCCGGGATGAGGCCGAGGCCAAGAGGCTGGCCAGCGAGGTGGAGATTCGTGCCGGGGGCGGGCGCGTGAGCGCCACCGGGCCCGACACGGACCGGGGCCGGGGGTGGTCGGTGAGCTACCGCATCAGCGTGCCGCACCGGACCGACCTCGAGCTGAATGCCCGTAATGGCGGCATCACCATCGCGAACGTGACCGGCGCCATCCGCTTCGACACCACCAACGGCGGCGTGCGACTCGCCGATCTCGCCGGCCAGGTGACCGGGCGCACGCGCAACGGCGGCCTGCGGGTGGCGCTCGGCGGCAGCCAGTGGGACGGCGAGGGACTGGACGTGGAGACGTCGAACGGCGGCGTCACGCTGGAGATCCCCTCGTCGTACAACGCGCAGCTGGAGACGCGCACCGAGAACGGCGGCTTCCGCTTCGACTACCCGATGACCATCACCGGCGAGCTGTCGCCGCGGCGCGGCATCTCCACCACGCTCGGCTCCGGCGGCGCGCCCGTGCGCGTGCGGACGACGAACGGCGGGTTGAGGATCACGGAGCGGTAAGGCCACGGGATCCCTGATCCCTGCTAGAGTGAGGGGCTGTCATGGCTACCACGACCAGCCCCATCCGCCTCCTCGACGCCGGTGCGGTCCTCCAGGCGCTCGGCGACCTCCGCGCGAAGCAGCCCGTCAAGTACGCCGCCTTCTACTCCAGCCAGCTCGGCGGCATCGTCACAGACCCGGCGCTGATGGTCATCCCCTTCGACGATCACATGGTGCATCGGGGCCATGGCATCTTCGACACCGCGGGACTGGTCGGCGGGAACATCTACGACCTCGAGGCACACCTCGATCGCTTCGCACGCTCGGCGGAGCTCTCGAAGCTGAAGCTTCCGGGGACTCGCGACGAGATGCGGGACATCATCATCCGCACCACGGCTGCCAGCGGGCGCCGCGACGGCGCCATCCGCTACTGGCTGTCCTCGGGTCCCGGCAGCCTGGAGCTGAGCCCGGCGGCCGGCGCCGAGCCCGGCTTCTTCGTGATGATCTTCCCGGGCCTCGCCTACCCGGAGCGCTGGTACACGGAGGGCCTGCGCGTCATGACGACGACCTATCCCATCAAGCCGTCGCTCTACGCCATCACGAAGACCACCAACTACCTGCCCAACGTCCTGATGCAGATGGAGGCCAAGGAGAAGGGCGTCGACAACGGGGTGTTCATCGACGCCAATGGCCACGTCGGCGAGAGCTCGAACATGAACGTGGCCTTCGTCACCGCGGACGGCGTGCTGCGCCACCCGAAGTTCGATCACATCCTCTCGGGCTGCACGGCGCGGCGGATGTTGGAGCTCGCGCCTGCCCTCCAGTCGAGCGGCCTCCTCGAGGGCGTCGAGGTCTGCGACATTCCGGTGGCCGACGCCCGGGCCGCACGCGAGATGCTGCTCATCGGCAGCTCTGTCAAGGTGGCCCCCATCGTCGAGTGGGATGGACGCCCCATCGGCGACGGCAGGCCCGGCCCCGTGTCGAAGGCGCTGCTCCAGCTGATCGAGGACGACATGCGCGCGGGCGATCGCCTGATCCCCGTTCCCTACTGAGGCTCACGGGCGCTTACCAGCGGAGCAGGCGCGTCACCTTCACGATGAACGATCGGTTGTCGAGGTCCGGGAAGCCGCGTGACAGCGTGTTGCGCCCGTCGCTGTAGACGACGAAGAGCTCGCTGCCGGGGATGTACTCCCAGCGGAACCGGGCGTTGGTCGAGATCGTGCGGCTGGCGGACTGATACTGCGCGAGCACGGAGAAGAAGCGGCGACTGTTCATCGTCCAGGTGAAGCGCCCCGTGACGAGCTCGGTGGTGAAATCGCCCCAGGGCAGGTCCGCGCGGTTCCACGAGACCGTGGGCTCCAGCAGGAAGCGCGCGCCCATCTCCAGGCGGCCGCGCCATGAGACCTCCGCGAGCGTCCCGCCGAAGAACCCGCCGTACGCGATGTTGAGCCCGCCATTGACCGGCCGCTGGGGGCCGAACTGGTAGTTGAGCCGTGCCTGCGTGAACGAGTAGTTGCCCACCGGCACGACCACGTCGCCGCCCACCTCGAAGGGCTGGATCAGCCCTTCGAAGCTGCGCGTCACTTCGACGCTGGCGAAGTCCCCGCTGTTGAACTCGAGGCGGAACGACCCCTGCGCCTCGCGGGTCTCGAGCTTGCGACCCGGGCCGGTGATGTAGTCGAGGCTGGCCTCGTAGAAGATCTTGCGGATGCGGGACGGCTGCGCCGGTCGCGGGCTGAAGCGGATCTGCCCGAACGAGCGGCGGAACGCACTGCGGCGCAGGAAGCCGACTTCCGGGTTGAAATCACGGCCCACGCTCAGGTATTCGGTCTCCACGCCCCACCGGTCGGAGTTCCAGTCGTAGCGTCCGCGGTAGCTGCTCTGGTCGCCGGTCCGGCCAGGGGTGTCGGTGCGTGCGTAGTACGTGTCGATATTGACGTTGTCGAAGAGCTGGAAGCGCGCGTCGGCGCCCACGGTGTAGCTGCTGGCGCCTGCCTGCGCCGACGGGTTGCGGGCCGAGCCGATGAAGCCGACACGGCTGCGGCGCAGCACGTCGCGCGTGAACCGCACCACCGAGAAGTTCGTGCCCCCCTTGCCGATCGAGGGCACGTCGTCGGTCTGCATGTTCAGCGCGCCCACGTTGTAGGGGCCCGCGCGGCCCAGCAGGCGGCCGCCCGCCAGGATGGGGACGATGGCGCCCTCGTCCAGCCCGATGCGCCGCGAATAGAAGAGGATGGGCGTGTTGTTCGGCCCCCGGAAGCCACCAACCCCCCCCCCCCCCCCCCCCCCCCCCCCCCCCCCTCCTCCACCGCCCCCGCCGCCGCCGGCGCCCCCGAAGGAGAAGACGTCCTGCCCCTCGAGGAAGAAGTCGCGCCGCTCAGGGAAGAACAGGCTGAAGCGCGTCAGGTTCACCTGCGCCTCATCGTCTTCCACCTGGGCGAAGTCGGTGTTGTACGTGAAGTCGGCGATCAGGGTCTGCGTCAGGCCCCACTTCGCGTCCACGCCCCACTCGA
>CAZLBU010000229.1:0-1078 GCA_964557815.1 uncultured Bifidobacteriaceae bacterium
CGCGAGCGGGATGCCGAGCGTGTCGGTCCGGATGTTGGCGTTCACGCTCGACGTCTGCACCGTGTTGAAGATGTTCTTCACCTCGGCGATCACCTCGGCGGCCCGGTTCCCGCCCAGCCGGACCCGGCGGGAGTAGCGGAAGTCCACGTTGTAGCGCTCGGGCAGGTTCAGCGAGTTGCGCGGCACGCCGTCGGGGCGGTCGCTGCCCGTCCCGTCGTTGTTCAGCTCCCGGTCGCTCCGCAGGTTGACGGGGATGCCGCTGGCGAACTGCATCATGATCCCGAACACGTTGTCGTTCAGGATGGCGCCGAGCACGCCCTGGCGGTCGAACTGCGGGGTCGCCACGATGCTGCCGCTGAACGTGTGGCGCTGATCCAGGACATTGGGGCCCTTGTCGCGATCCAGGTTCGTCATGTCCACGCGACCGGCGTCGCCCTGCACCGACAGCGCGTTGGTGATGGGCGCGTTGTCCTCGCTCTTGCCGAGCGTGTAGGCCAGGTCGAAGCCAATGCCGTTGACGTTGCGCCGCGTGAGCTGCAAGGTCATGTTCTTGTAGGTGGACTCGCCAATCGACTGTGTCGAGTTGATGACGTTGTAGCGCGGGTCCACGCGCGTGGCGACGCTGGTGCTGAAGATCGGGATGCCGCTCGGCAGTGTGCCGATGGGGTTCTGCAGGTTGATGTTGGTCACCACCGGCAGGTTGTACCCGGTCACGTACGACGCGCCGATGCCGACCGAGTAGCGGTCGTTGAGCGCGTGCTCGAACTGCACGTTGCTCTGCCACGACCGCGCGATCTGGAAGTCCGGATCCACCGTCCACGCCGTGTTCGGCTGGGCGCCCGCGCCGGTGCTCAGGATGTTCGGGAAGGCCGGCGCGCCGGCCTGGGTCGGCTGCAGAGTCGACGAGGCACGCGCGTTGGTCCCGTCGTTCTGCAGTGCCTGCTCGTAGACGGCGTTCAGCGTCTGGTCGTACATGATGCCGGTGTTCGCCCGCAACACGGAGCGGCGTTCCTCGCCCAGCGTCCAGACGACACCGACGCGCGGCGCGAAGTTGTTGTTGTCCACCGGGAACTCCTGC
>CAZLBU010000229.1:1088-4616 GCA_964557815.1 uncultured Bifidobacteriaceae bacterium
GGCCCGCCGGCCACGCCATCCGGCACGCCGTACCGGTCGTACCGCACGCCGTACAGCACCTTCAGCGTTGGCGTCACGCGCCAGTCGTCCTGCACGAAGAAGCCGTATTGGGCGGTGTTGTACTCGAGCCCGGGAAGGCCGAAGTACTGGGTGAACGACTGGTAACCATAGGGATTGGCACCACTCACTGCCGCCTGGTAGGCGGCGAGGTTCGCAAAGGTATAGAGCGCTGCCGGCGCGGCCGTCCGCGAATCGGAGACGAACTGCAGGTCCAGCCCCGCCTTGAGCGCGTGGTCGCCGCGAAGCCACGTGGTGCTGTTGTTCACCTGCGTCACGTCCTGTGTGAAGCCGAACCCCGCGTCGCTCACGCTGGCAATCGGGCCGCCGATATTGGCGACGCCCGAGATGTTGACGGCCGGCCCCGTGCCCGACAGCGCGTTCGGCACGCGGCTCTGGGAGCGCGTCGCGTACTGCACCCGGAGCTCGTTCAGCACGGTGCCCCCGATCGTCGAGATGAGCTGCGCGCCGGTGGAGTGCTGGCGGTCCGCGAAGTCGGTCGCACGCTGCGCCGAGGTCAGCCCGCCGCCGACGTTTGCCGTGATGAAGTTGTCGAAGAACATGTAGCGCACCGACAGCCGGTTCGCCTGGTTGATCTGGTGATCCACCTTGCCGATGGCGAACTCCGTGTTCAGGCCGCGCGGCTGGTAGGCTGGCTCGCGCAGGCCCAGCGCAGCCTGGTTCGCCTGGCTGATGGTGATGACGCTCAGGCCCGACAGGTCGCGCTCGGTGTGCTCGTACCCGCCGAAGAAGTGCGTCTTGTCACGCTTGATAGGGCCGCCGAGGTCGAAGGTGTAGACGTTGACGTCCGTCGGCGGCTTGGCGGCCGTGGCCGACGTGTAGAACGGCCGCGCCACCATGGACTGGCGCTGCAGCCGGTAGCTCGCCTGCCCACGGAACGCGTTGGTCCCCGACGGCGTGATGGCGTTGTACACCAGCCCCATCGTCTGGCCGAACTCCGGCGCGTAGCCGGAGGTCACGACCTTGACCTCGCGGATCATCACCTCGGACATCGGCATCTGCCTGAGGCCCGCACGGTCCTTCTGCGTGTTGTTGCTGCCGTCCACCTGGTAGTTCACGCGCAGCAGCGCGCCGTTCGCGGTGAGGCGCGGCACGCCGAACTCGTTGGTCTCGAAGCCCACGACACCCGGCTGCAGCAGCGCGAAGTTGTACGGGTTGCGCGAGGTCAGCGGCAGCGTCTTCACCTCGGCCGTGCTCAGCGTGCGCCCCTGCTCGATCTTCCCGAGGTCCACCAGCGGCGCGTCCGCCGTGACCGTCACTGTCTCCTGCAGCGTGCCGACGCTCAGCTCGAAGTCGATGACCGCCACCTGCCCGGCACGGAGCGTCACGCCGCTCCGCTCGTACTTCTTGAAGCCCTGGAGCTCGGCTTCTACCCGGTATGTGCCGAGCGGCAGCAACGGCGCGCGGTACAGCCCACTCTCGTTGGTGATGACCGAGCGCGTGTCACCCGTGTCCACGTTGGTGACCGTGACGGTGACGCCGGGCAGCACGGCGCCCTGCTCGTCGACGACGGTGCCTTCGATGGTGCCGTTGATGGCCGTGGTCTGCGCCGCAGCCGGCAGGGCCGTGGCCAGGGCCAATAGGAATGCAGTGATGATGCGGAGCATTGGGGAACGCCTCCAGAAAAGGTCCGACTTCGCAGTATATGCCACCGAGATCCTTCGACGCCGGAGGCCGATGCGTCGTTTCGGGGTCGTCTCGGGACAGTCCCTGTAAAGACGGGGACAGTCCCTGTAAAGGAAACCGCGCAACCCGTGGCAGTTCTTTACAAGTTGATTACAGGCTGCGCGCGAAGCCGAAGTGATCGTCGTCCGACGTCGTCTCGCTGGTCACGTGCCGCACCAGAATGCGGCTGGCGAGGTAGGCCCGTGCGGGATCGTGCCCGGTGCCGAGAGCAAAGAGCTGATGGGGGAAGTTCCGGTGCGGTCCCGCATAGAGCCCTCCGTCGTGGCTGTGGGCGACTGGCATGGACCACCCGTAGGCTGGCAGCACGCCCGAGATGTCGGGGTAGAGTCGGGTCAGCTCGTACATGAGCTGGCCCGTGCGCTGCACGTCGGCCTTCTCGCGCTGCCGCGCGGGGATGCGCGGCCCATCGGCACCGGCCACCATCACGCGGTGATCGCGGGTCCATCGGATCAGGTGTGCGGGCTGCTCGATATCGGTGACGATGCCCGCACGCGGACCCACCGCCTTGCGGACCGACGGGGGGAGCTCCGCACTGAGCACGACCGATCGCTCTTCGAAGCGGAAATGGCGCTTGAGCGCCTTGACCAGCGGGGTGGGTTCCCCCGTGCAGTGCGCCACGCGTTCCGCCGTGATGCGGCCCGCGGCCGTCACCACCGTCGCGACCTTCCGGTCGAAGGCCACCTTCGTCACCGCCGATCGCTCGTAGATCTGCGCGCCGCGCGCCGCCGCGGCTCTGGCGAACCCGAGGACGAGGCGGTAGGGATCGCACTCGGCCCAGCCGGGCAGCCGTACCCCACCGGCGGTCTCGATGGCCACGGCCCTGGCCACCGCCGCGGGCTTGTGCCACGTCGCGTCGAGATCCGCCCCGCGACGCTCGTCCACGTCCTTCTGCAGCGCCTTGGTGGGACAGCCGGCGGGCGCGACGCGCCAGGCGTCCCGCGGTTCCATCTCGGCCTTGATGCCCAGGCGCCGTGCCGCAGCCGCGAGGTCCAGCACCGCGCGGTGCGCGTGCTCGAAGTGCGCCCGGGCCACGCGGCGCCCGCCCTGGGCCTGGAGATCGACAAACGAGGTGCTGCCCTCGGCCGACGCGATGCCGGGCCCGAGCCCGCTGCCCCCACTGCCGAGCCTGCCGGCCTCGAGGAGAATCACGCGCACGCCCGCCGCCGCGCAGGCGTAGGCCGTCATGACGCCGGCCAGCCCGCCCCCGATGACGACCAGCGGCGCCTGGACAGGGTCCTTCGACTTGAACACCGGAAACGCGGGGCGCTTGCTCGCGGGAAACCGGTCGAGCCACGGCGAAACGCCGTACCGTGTGGCGGGCACGGGGGGATATTAACAGGCTGGGGCTCTGGGGTTCTGGGGTTCTGAGGTTCGCGGGTTCTGAGGTTCTGGGGTTCTCGGGTTCTCGGCTCTCGGGTTCTGAGGTGCGGCGTTCCGAGGTTCACGCGTACGGAAGGCAACTATTCGCAACCCTCAGAACCTCAGAACCCCAGAACCCCAGAACCTCAGAACCCGTCCCCCCGTCCCCTCCCCCTGGCCTCCCTCGACAGCAGCTTCTTCTTCCGCTCCACCCCCCACCGATATCCGCCCAGCCCGCCTCCGCTCTGCACGACGCGGTGACACGGCACGACAAGGGCGACCGGGTTCGTCGCGCAGGCCCGCGCCACGGCACGCACGGCGCGCGGCGCGCCAATCGAGCGGGCCACGTCCGCGTACGGACGCGTCTCGCCGTAGGGGATGGCCTGCAGCGCGCGCCACACCTTC
>CAZLBU010000230.1:0-4600 GCA_964557815.1 uncultured Bifidobacteriaceae bacterium
AGGAACGCCGGGCGGCCGCCGAGGACGGCCACCACCCGGTCGATGTCCTCATGCGTGTTGACCACCGAGACTGCCAGGCGCAGACGATTCTCGTTGCCGATGACCGTCCCCACCACCTTGCCCGCCTGCAGCGCCTTGCTCGTGGCGGCCGTGTCCTTCAGGCCGAAGGCGAGGATGGGGGTCTCGGTGCCGCGCGGCGTGAGCGGCGTGTAGCCGAGCGGCGGCAGCTCGTTCTGGAGCCGATCCGTGAGCGCGCGCGCGTGCGTGCGGATCTTCTCGATGCCGAGCGACTGCACGTAGTCGATGCCAGCCGACACCGCCGCGGCCAGGATCACCGCGATGCCGCCCGTCTCGTAACGCGCCGCACCGGGCAGCGGCTCCCACGTCAGCTCCGCGCGATTGAAGTTCGACACCTGTCGATGGCCGTAGCGCGTCGTGGGCAGCACCGTGCCCTGCAGGTCCTCCTTCACGTAGAGGAAGCCCAAGCCACGCTCGCCCATCAGCCACTTGTAGGTGCCGCACGAAGCGAAGTCGATGCCGAGCGCCTTCACGTCCAGCGGTACGGCGCCCGCGGCCTGGATGATGTCCGCGAAGACGTGCGCGCCGCGCGCGTGCGCGATGTCGCTCACCGCCTTGCAGTCGTGCATGTAGCCGTTGACGTTCGATACCAGCGCCAGCGACACGAGCCGCGTGTCGCGGTCGATGGCCTTGCTCATGTCCTCCGGGTCGATGGCCCAGTTCCGGTGCTTGACGATGCGCAGCTCGACGCCCTGCTTCTCGAGCTCCTTGTACATGTAGAGCGAGGTCGTGAAGTGCAGCTCGTCGATGACGACGTTGCCCTTCTTGCGCGGCAGGTCCAGGCCCATGACGACGATGTTCTCGCCGTCGGAGGTGCTGGCGGTGTAGGCAATCTCGTTGGCCGTGGCGCCAATCAGCTTCCCGTAGCGGGCCTTCAGGTCGGCCTGCTGCGCGGCGGCGAAGTCCGAGCGCCCCTCGCCGGGTCCGTGCAGGCGAAAGTCGATCACCTGCTGCATCGCGCGCGCGGCGAACGTGCCCACCGGGTGCAGCGCCGCTGAGTTCAAGTAGGTCTGCGTGAGCACGGACGGGAAGTCGGCGCGCACCGAGGCGGGGAAGAGGCCCGCCGGCCGCGCGGCGGCGGCCTGGCCGCCGGCGAAGAGGGAGCGCGGCGTGAGGGCGAGTGCGCCGGCGCCTGCCAGGAATTCGCGACGACCGAGGATCATGGGACCTCCTGAAGGGTGACGGGGCATTGTAGACGATCGGGCAGGTGCGGGCGGGTGCGGGCGGGTGCGGACGGTGCGGACAGGTGCGGACGGGTGCGGACAGGTGCGGGCGGGCTACACTCGGCGGATGCGTCTTCGATTCATGGTGGCACTTGCCATTCTCATCCCCCTTGCCGGCGTGTCCCTGCGCGGGGCGGATCCCCTCGTCCACACCTTTTCCATCGTTGCGCGCGACCCGCAGACGGGCGACATGGGCGTTGCCGTCCAGTCCCACTGCTTCTCCATCGGCTCCATCGTCATCTGGGCCGAGGCCGGGGTGGCGCCGTGGCTACCCAGTCGTTCGTGGACCCCGGCTACGGGCTCCGCGGGCTCGGGCTGATGCGGTCCGGGACGAGCGCGGTCGACGCGCTGAAGCAGCTCGCCGCCAAGGACCCTCAGCCGGACGGCCGGCAGGTGGCGATGATCGACACGAAGGGGCGCTGGCGCGCTAGCGGCTCTGCCGTGCCCGCGTCAGGTGCGGGACGATGCCGAGCATGCGCTCGATGAGCATGAGCTGCCCCCGGTGGTGCATCTCGTGCTCCTTCACGCCGAGCAGCATCTCGAAGCGCGACTTCGTGGGCGGCTGGATGGGTGCCGGGAACGCCACGTCCTCCGCCAGCTGGGCGTCGGTCATCTGCTCCATCCGGCACGCGAAGTCGTGGCCGCCCGACTCCAGCGCTGCGACGATGTCGGCCTTCGTCTTGAGCGCCGCCGCCTTCGCCTTGCCCTCGGCCATGTAGCGGCCGAAGTCCTCGTAGCTGACGTCGGTCTTCTTCTCGACGAAGTGCAGCTGCTCGGCCCAGTAGGTGGAGGTGGCGAGGTGTGAGAGCATCTCCCCCACCGTCATCGCCCCCTCCGCCGCGCGGAAGCCGTACTGATCCTCGGGAATATCCTGCGCCACCTGGATCGTGTTCTTGCGCACGGTCCGGAAGCTCTCCGCCATCTCCTTCGCGCCGTAGCTCATGGCGAATAGTCTACGCCAGCGCCGCCGTCGGGGTGGGCCACGCTTCGCGCGGTGGGCCCCGCCATAGGCGGGGTGGGGACTCGCTCACGAAGCGCGCGGTGCACCCTCAGCGCGACGGCTTCCCACCGAAGGCCCACGGCCCCGAAGGGGCTGCCTCCGCGGCGACGTCGCGCCCACGGCGCGCCAGCGCCGCCTCAGAACCTTACCGGGCCATCGTTTCCCGGGCCGTGGCGCCCACCGCCTGCGCCGTGCCGTAGAAGATCCCGTTGAAGAGGAACTTGAACGTGCCGTGCGGCTGCGCGCGGAAGGTGATCTCCGGGCCCAGCAGGAAGACCTTGCCCTTGCCGACCGCGGCCTCCACGGCGGCCGTGCCGCCCTCCAGGTAGTGCTGGCCCCATGCCCATCCCGAGCGGAGCGGCTCCCTCGAGTCGAACCAGGAGACGGGCCGCACGCCGCGGAGCGTGGCGTCCGGCGCCAGGCGCATCACCGGGCTGTTGTCGAAGAACACGTCCAGCTGCTTCTCGAAGCCGAAGGCCAGCGGGTTGGTGTTGTCCACGGCCACGCGAAGGATCGACCCGGGGATGTAGTACTTCGTCCGCGGCAGCGGCTGCTCGCGGCCATCGGCCGTCGACTCGACGAGATGATCGCCCAGCGCGAGCCCCAGGTGATGGCCCAGCACCGCGGAACCGCCGAACGCGACGATGACACCGCCCTCCTCGGCAAACTGCTTCAGTGCCGGCACGGTGCGCGCGATGGTGACGCGGCCGAGGCGGTCGCGATACTCGGCGGGGATGTCCTCGGCGCGCGGCTGTCCGCCGCCGAACCCGCCGCCCGCGTTGTCGGTCTCCGGGATGCCGCCATCGGGAAACAGGATCACGTCGTACTTCGCCTTCAGCCCGCCTGCATCGAGCGCCTGCGGGTAGATGACGTCGAAGTCGAACTCGAACTGCTCGAGCAGCCAGCGCACGTGGCCCGACGGCATCGAGCCGCCGTACTGGTCCCACAGGGCGATGCGCGGTTTCGTCAGCTTGTACATCGACCCCGGCGGCCGGCTGGAGACACCCGTGAAGCTCACCCCGAGATCTGCAGCGGCCTTCTGCAGCACTGCCGCCGTGCTCGGCCGCGCCGTGATGAACATCACGCCCGTGCCGTCGGCGCTCTGCCAGGAGCGATCGCCGACGAAGAAGACCTCCTCACCGGCCTTGAGCAGGCGGTTGACCGCCGTGAACGCGTCGTTCAGGCGATGCGGTACGGTGAAGCCCACGGCGCCCTGCGCGTTGGTCACCTGTCCTGCCGCGGGCGTGACCACGTCCGGGATCCTCTCGAGCGGCCCGTCCACGTTCTCGAGGACGCGGTCGAACGTGATGCCCATCTGGTACGCGAGCGTCCAGCCCGAGTTGTCGTACGGAGGAATGGGTGGCCCGCCGGGATACTGCAGGTCGTGCGGGTGATCCTGCGGCTCGAACATGTCGATCAGGTGCGGGCGATAGGCCTGCGCCGCCTTGAAGACATACGAGCCCGCCGGGTAGGTCTTGCCCGCCACGGTGAGGGGCGCCGTCGCGCGGTGCACCGCCAGCCCCGCCTTGATCATGATGTTCACGAACTTCGTCGCGGTGAGGAAGTCGCCCTCGTTAGCCGGCAGGATGTACGCCCGCGCGTCGCGCCACTCGGGCTTGCGGAGCAGGTCGTAGTACTTCGCCGGTACCGGCTGGGCGCGGCCCCCGGCCACCATCCGAGGATCGCTGGCCTCGGTCTTCGTTGCCTTCGCGATTTCGGCCTTCACCTCGGCAATCCGCCGCGGGTACATCGTCCAGGTGTCGGTGCTGCCCTTCGCGATGGAGTTCCGGCCCATCACGTAGGTGTTGTAGAGCAGCGTCTCGCGGTAGCGCTGCGCGAAATCGAGCACGGCGTAGTTGGCCGTGATGGAGTAGTCGATGGACTGGCGGAAGTGCCACGTCTGCGGCGCGATGGGCGCCGGCAGGTCACCCCGCGGCAGCAGGCGGTCCGGCACGAACTCGATCTGCACTGGGGTTGGATTCCCGATCGACTCGGTGAGCAGGCCAATCTGGTTGTGGAAGTACGGCATCGTGCGAAGGCCGCCGTTCCACCACGTCGAGTAGTTCGCGCCCGAGCGCGTCGTCACGCCCGGCTTGCCCTCCTGGTCGAACCGCGCGTGCATGGCCGCGCCCACCTGGTCCAGCGTGTTGACGACGAGCGGGTCGTACACGTAGTTGAACGGATCCCGGAAGGGCGGCGAGAACATCACCGTGCCCGTGGGCCCCGTCTGGTGGTGGTTGTAGACGATCTGCGGGAACCACTCGCGATAGAGCTGCCGGTTGATGTTCACCGACTCGGG
>CAZLBU010000231.1:0-2968 GCA_964557815.1 uncultured Bifidobacteriaceae bacterium
CCAGGCTGGCCAAAAACGGTGATGAATCGATACTTTGCAGTGATGAACGGTTGTCCTTGGAGGATGAAATGACTCGCATGGGGACGATGGGTCTGCTCGCCCTGGCGCTCGCGTTCGTGGCCCGGCTGGCGGCGGCGCAGCCCGCGCAGATAGGCACGATCTCGGGCGCGGTGACCGACAACACCGGCGGTTTCATGCCCGGGGTGTCGGTCACGATCACCAGCCAGGAACGCGGTGTCACGCGCACGACGGTGACCGACGAGGCCGGCAAGTTCCTCTTTCCGGCGGTCCCGATCGGCAACTACACCATCACGGCGCAGCTCATGGGCTTCGAGACGGCGCTGCTCACCGACAACCTGGTGGAAACGGACAAGACGACGGCGGTCACCATCGAGCTGCGCGTCGGCCAGCTCACCGAGACGGTCACCGTCACCGGGGAGACGCCCATCGTGGACATGACGAACGTGGCGGCGAACACGCGCGTGCGCAACGACCAGTTCGAGAAGCTGCCCATCGGGCGCAGCTACCAGTCGCTCATCGGCACCGTGCCCGGCGTCGTCGGCACGGGCAACGTCAACGCGCTCGGGGCGCTCAGCAGCAACAACCAGTTCCTCATCGACAGCGTGGACACGACGGACCCGACGACGGGCACGTTCGGGACGAACCTCAACTTCGAGGCCATCCAGGAAGTGTCGATCTACACCTCGGGCGCGTCGGCCGAGTACGGCCGCGCGCTTGGCGCCATCGTCAACGTGGTGACCAAGTCGGGCACGAACACCTTCGAGGGCTCCTTCAAGTACATCTTCGTCAACGACCAGTGGGACAAGCAGAACTCCACGGTGAACCAGGTGACGGGCGCCCCGCTCGAGCGCGTCAAGTTCGATCAGATCAATCCGAACTACGCGTTCACCGGCGGCGGGCCCATCTGGCGGAACCGGGCCTGGTTCTTCACCACCTACGAACGGCAGGAGGCGACCTCGCCGCAGCGCCAGACGGTCGGCACGTTCCCCGAGGACTACCAGCAGGTGACCACGTCGGACTTCTTCAACATCCGCGGCACGGTGCAGCTGAACTCGTCGAACAACATCTGGGTGAAGTACTACCGGTCGCCCACCGGAGGCTTCGTCATCGACTACTGGGGCGCCGCCGCCGGCGAGCGCTCCGCGCTCACCTCGCAGACCCAGGGCGCGGAGAACTGGGCGGCCCAGTGGAGCGGCGTGCTCCGGAACAACTGGACGATGGAGGCGGCATTCGCGGACTACAGCTCGCGCATCGACGTGACCACGTTCCAGCCCGGGCGCCTGTTCAGCAATGCGCCTATCTTCAGCCAGGCCGACAACCGCTACTACAACGGCGCGACCTTCGACGGCTTCGTGGACCGGCCCCGGCGCCAGTTCAACGCCGCCAGCACCTGGTATCTCACGCAGGGCGAGCGCAGCCACGGCATCAAGGCGGGCGTGGACTACCAGACCGTCGAGCCGGGCGCGCGCTTCGACTACCCGAACCGGCAGCTCTTCATCGCCAGCAACTTCAACCAGCAGACCGGGGCGATCACCCCGGACATCCGGCGCGACTACGAGTCGGGCGATTCGACTTCGTCGGGCGAGAACCTTGCCCTCTACGTCCGGGACAAGTTCCAGGTCACGCCCCGGCTCTTCGTGGAAGCCGGTGTCAGGTACGAGAGACAGAGCGGCGAGAGCGACCTCGGCGCAACCACCGTGGATGCGTCGACCTTCTCGCCCCGGTTGTCGGGCAGCTACGACATCGCCGGTGACGGGAAGAGCCTGGTGCAGGGCAGCTACGGGCGGTACTACGCGGGCGTCATCCAGAGCTTCTCGGACGGATTCGCCGGCATCCCGCAGCAGACCAACTACGACGCCTACGTATGGAACGGCACGGACTACGTCTTCAGCAACTCCGTGCGGCTGGGCGCGTCGTCGTTCCGGCCGAACGAGGACCTGAGGCCGTACTTCATGGACGAGTACACCATCGGCTACCAGCAGCAGTTCGGCCGCGCGCTGGCCGCCGGCGTGCGTTTCATCTCACGCTCCTGGGGCGACCTGATCGACGACATCCGGACGTTCAACGCCGACGGGTCGCTCCTGCGGGAGGTGGTGAACTACGACGCGGCCGAGCGCACGTACCGCGGCATCCAGTTCACGTTCGAGCGGCGCTTCGCCAACAACTGGAGCGCGGGCGCCAGCTACACCTACTCGCGGACGCGGGGCAACCACTTCGAGAACACGTTCACCTCGCTCGGGGACTACCTGGACGCGCAGTGCCGCACGACGGTGGACCTGACGATCGGCAGCGGAGGCGTCATTCCGTGTGCCGAGGTGCAGAACGGCGCGAACAAGTACGGCGCGCCCGGCTACGACCGCCCGCACAACCTAAAGTTCCAGGGCAGCTACGTGAAGCCCCTCGGGCCGACGAACCTCGTCATCGGCGGCGTGGCCGAGTCGATCTCGAAGACGCGCTACGAGCGTTCGCGGAGCGTGAACGTCCTGCGCCCCGGCACGCTGACCAATGCGGGGCCGACGGCCACGTATTTCTACGAGGAACGGGGCGCGAGCCCGGTCGACGGGATGGCGTGGTTCGTGGACACCGCGGTGGAGCTCACCTGGCGGATCGCCCGGAGCTACCAGGCCGGCTTCAAGGCCGAGGTGTTCAACCTGATGAACGAGGAGATGCAGGCGCCGGCTGCGCCGCCGCGCGGGAGAACTTCCTGAAGGCCACCGCGCGCGGCCAGTTCCAGCAGCCGCGGCGGTTCCGCTTCTCAGCCATCTTCAGGTTCTGACAGCGGGTGCTGACAGGTGCGAACGGGTGTTGACAGGTGCGAACGGGTGCGAACAGGTGCGGACGGGTGCGAACAGGTGCGAATGGGCCCTCACCCGTCTGTTGCGTCACGCATCTGACCGCACCTGATCGCACCCGCCGCACCTGATCGCACCCGCCGCACCTGATCGCA
>CAZLBU010000231.1:3007-4599 GCA_964557815.1 uncultured Bifidobacteriaceae bacterium
CGTCCCCACCGCCCCAGGCTGGCGCTCCCGGCGCCGTCGGCGAGGACGCCCGCATCGAGCACCTGCTCGTCACCGGCCTGGACCACTACTTCGCCGGCGAGTTCGAGACAGCCATCAACCTCTGGACGCGGGTGCTCTTCCTCGATCGGAACCACGATCGGGCCCGCGCCTACATCGAACGTGCGCGCAGTGCGCAGGCCGAACGGCAGCGGCAGACCGAAGCGCTGGTCCACCAGGGCCTGGACGCGTTCGATCGTGGCGACGTGGACGAAGCGCGGGTGCTTTTGCGGGACGCGCTGGACAGGGGCGCGCCTCACGACCTCGCGCTCGGCGTGCTGGGGCGCATCGATCGTCTGGATGTGGCCGGCGCTCCCAGGCCCGGCGTGGGTCGCGACGCGCGACTGCGGCGCCAGGCATCGCGGGTCGCTGAGGCGGCTCAACCGGGTTCTTCAGGCAGCCCGGTTCGCTTCTGGCTGCTGACGATCGTCGCCCTGGCGACCACTGGCGCCGTCGGCTGGTGGGCCTGGACCACCGACACCGTGCCCTCTCTGTGGCCCTCCCCGGAGGCCGTGCCGGTCGTCGCCTTTCCGGAGTCCGAAGACGCATTGCCGACGCCGTCGACGGCGGAGACATACCTGAGGCGGGGGGAGGACCTCTTCGCCAGCGGGCGCCTGCGAGACGCGCTCGACGAGCTCAATCGCGTGCCATCCGGCGACCCCCTCCGGACCCGCGCCGATGCCATGCGTGCGCGAATCCAGCGCGAACTGCTCGCGATGGCCTCGGAGGCCCCGGAAGCGCCCACGTCGGCTCCGGCCGATTCAGGACCGCCACGCGAATGAGGTGTCCCAAGTGCGGCTACCTCGGTTTCGAGGCGACGGACCGCTGCCGGAACTGCGGCTACGACTTCTCCCTCTCGTCGCCGCTCTCGACGGGTGAGCTTCCGCTGCGGGCCTCCCAGGCGGAAGGTCCCCTCGAAGATCTCGAACTCGGTCCTGGACCCGCGACGCCGGCGGGCGTGGACACCGAGGCTTCCGGATTCGGCAGGCGCGTGCCCCGGCAGCCGGTCGCGGGGGCGGCCGTTTCCGCCGCCGCGGCCCCGGCCGCGCCAGCCGTCGTGGCACCGGCGGACGCCGCGCCGATCGGCAGCGACAGCACCGAGGATCTGCCGTTGTTCGCGCCGCGTCCGGCGGGGACTCCACTGGCGGTGCGCAGGCCGGGTGCCGAGGTGCCGAGGGCCCGCCGCACGACGACCAGGCCGATGCGCGTCGAGGAACCGGTCCTGCCTCTCGTTGCCGAGGTCCCGGCGGGGCAGGAGGCGCCGCCCGCCGCCGGCGGGCGCGCCGCCCGAACGGCTGCGCCCGAAGCCGCCGGCATCGCTGCCCGACTTGCCGCGGCGCTCGTGGACGCCGCCCTGCTCGTCGGGATCGACGCGGCGGTGTTCTGGCTCACGCTGAGGATCGCGGGCCTCGAACCCACGGCGGAGGGAGCCGGCTCGATCCGCCTGGTGCCGATGGCGGCCTTCTTCATGGTGCTCGCATTCCTCTATCTCGTCGGGTTCACGGTGGGTGGTGGCCAGACGATCGGCAAGATGC
>CAZLBU010000232.1:0-4576 GCA_964557815.1 uncultured Bifidobacteriaceae bacterium
CAGAGCCTCAACATCTACGACCGCTCGCGCGGCGAGTGGCACCAGACGTGGGTGGACAATGCCGGCGGGCTGCATCAGTACTGGGGCCACCTCGAGGGCCGCACGATGGTGTTCCACGGCTCCATGCCGTCGCCGTCGAGTCCCGCGCTTCGCCTGCGCGTGCGCCTGACATTTTTCAACCTGGGGGAAGGCCGTGTGCGCCAGTTCTCGGAACGGCTCAACGCGGACGGCACGTGGAGCGTGAACTACGACCTGCTCTACACTCGGCGCGCCCCGTAGATCGCGGGGCGCGAGTCCGCGCGCTCACATCATGCCGAAGCGGCGATATCCCATCGCCTCGGTGACACGCGCGGTGGCCAGCGCCACGGCCGCGTCCCTCGGAAGCTGGCCTGCCCGCGCCGCCTCCTTGAGCACGACCTCCGTGTTGGCCCGGATCTTCTCCTCGATGGCTGCGAAGGCCTGCGACTGAGTGGCGCCCCGGTACTCCATGGCTGCGCAGATCACGCCGCCCGCGTTGGCAATGAAGTCAGGGACGACGAGTACGCCGCGTTCGTGGAGCATGCGCTCGGCGCCGGGCGTGAACGGGATGTTCGCGCCCTGCAGCACGAGCTTCGTCCTGAGGAGGTGCACGTTCTCTTCGCGTATCACGTCGGGACGCGCCGCCGGAATCCAGATGTCGCAATCGACGCCGAGGATGGCCTCGCGGTCCCGCTTCTGGCCGTCCGGATAGTCGGTGACGGCGCCGCCGCTCTTCTTGATTGCCATCAGCCGCGCCACATCGATGCCATCCGGGAGGTGCAGCGTGCCACGCGTGTCTGATGCCGCCACGAGTCGGGCGCCCGTCTCGGTCAGGAACCGCGCGGCGTGCATGCCCACGGCGCCAAAGCCCTGGATGGCCACCCGCGCGCCGTGAAGTGACAGGCCGGCGCGGGCCGCCGCCACCTCCGCCGCGTGGCGCACGCCCCAGCCGGTGGCGCCGATTTCGTCGAGCGGGATGCCGCCGACGGCCGCGGGCAGGCCGACAGCGCGGCCGATCTCGTCCTTGATCCACGCCATGCCGGACTCGTCCGTGCCCATGTCGGGGCCGAAGATGTAGTCCTGTTCGTTCCTGAGCGCATGGGCGAAGCTGCGAAGGAGTCGCTGCTTGTCGGCCCGCGCCATGCGCGGGTCGCCCCACAGCACCGACTTGGCGCCTCCGTGCGCCAGGCCGGCCGCCGAGTTCTTGAGCGTCATCGCGCGGGCCAGACGAGCACACTCCTCGAGGCTGACGTCGGCCGCCATGCGGAGGCCCCCGATCGCCGGCCCCCGAGCCACGTTGTCGATGACGAGCACGCCCTTCAGCCCCAGCGACGGCTCCAAGACGTGCACGATCCTGGTCGGGCCGAGCCTGTCGCCCATGTCGAAAATGTCCGCCATGCCGCGCATCATCTCACGCACGGCCGGTGGCTTTACAATTGTCACAGGGACTGTCCCCGTAACCCCCCCCGTAAACCGTCAGCACCGCGCCTTCCCCGATGACAGTTCTCGCCCACGCGCCGAGGCTCAGCCCGCTGGACGCCGAACGGCTGGCGCGCGATCTGTACGGCATGAGCACCCGTGCGTCGGCCCTGCCCAGCGAGCGCGACCAGAATTTCCTCCTCCTCCGGCCCAACGGCCGCCGCTACGTGCTGAAGGTCGCCAACGCCGCCGAGACCCTGCAGATGCTGGAAGCCGAGAACCAGGTGCTGCGCCGGCTGGAGAGGACCGGCCTGGTGCCATCGCTGGTGCCGACCCGGGACGGCACCGAGATCGGCCGCTACCACCTGCACTTCGTGCGCCTCGTCTCGTGCCTGGATGGCGCCCCGCTCGGAGACACGCCACGGCACAGCGACGCACTGCTGCGCGATCTGGGCCGTGCGGTGGCGGTCCTGGACAAGACCCTGGCCGGCTTCGAGCACCCCGCCCTGCAGCGCGCGTTCCACTGGGACCTGGCCGCAGCGCCCGCCGCGATCGAAGCGCGCCTGCCCCTGGTCGGCGACGAAGGGCTCCGCGGCCTCATCGAGCGGGTGCTCGCCCTGCATCGGGAGACGGTCGATCCACTGCTCCCCTCGTTTCGCCAGCGCGCCATTCACGGCGACGTCAACGACTTCAACGTGCTGGTCGATGCGCGAGCACAGCGTGTCACCGGCATCGTGGACTTCGGCGACATGGTGGTCAGCCACCTCGTGAACGACGTGGCCATCGCCATGGCGTACGCCGCGCTGGACAAGCCCGACCCGCTGGCCGCGGCTGCGCAGGTGGCTGCCGGCTATCACGCAGAGCACCCGCTCACGGAGGACGAGATCGCCGCGCTCTTCGGGCTGATGCTGACCCGACTGGCACTGAGCGCATGCGTCGCCGCCGCCCAGCAGGCCGAGCGACCCGACCAGGAGTACCTCGGCATCAGCCAGGGCCCCATCCGCCAGGCGCTGCCCGTCCTTCTGTCAGTGCATCCCCGGCTCGCTCACTACCGCCTGCGCGACGCGTGCGGCCTGGCGCCCGTCCCTCATGCACCTCGCATTGTCGAATGGCTGCGCGCCAACGGCCCCGGGGCCGCGCACCTGACGGGCCACGACCTCCGGACGACACCCGTGCTCGCGCTCGACTTCAGCGCCGGCAGCACGCTGGTCGCCAGCGACCCCGCGGAGAATGCGGCCGAGCCCCTCTCGCGCCGCGTGTTCGCCGCCATGCACGAGGCAGGCGCCACCCTTGGCGCGGGCGGATACGACGAGGCCCGGGTCATCTACGCCGCGGATGCCTTCGCGGGCGGGACCGTCACCGACGAGCGGCGCACGGTGCACATCGGGATCGACCTGACGCTGCCGCCGGGGTCCCCGCTCTACGCTCCGTTCGACGGCGTGGTCCACGGATTCGAGGACGCCACGGCCCGTCTCGATTACGGCCCGGTAATCGTCCTGCGCCACGACATTCCGGGGAGTGAGGCGCTGTCGGTCTACACGCTCTACGGACACCTCGAGCGCGCGAGCCTCGCAGGGCTGCACGTCGGGAAGCCAATCAGGGCCGGCGAGCGCTTCGCCGCCATCGGCGCGCCGCCGGAGAACGGCGACTGGTGGCCGCACGTGCACGTGCAGGTCATCACGGACATGCTCGACGTGCCCTGCAACTTCAATGGTGTGGCGCCGGCCAGTCAACGGCGGACCTGGCTCGCGCTCTGCCCCGATCCCAACCTGATGCTCGGCATCCCCCCGGAGCGGTTCGCCCGGCATGCGAGTACCGAGACACTGATCGAGCGCCGCCGGCAGCGTTTCGGGGGCAACGTGCGCCTGTCGTACGGCAGCCGGCCGCTGCAGATCGTCCGCGGCTGGATGCAGTACCTCTTCGACGAGACCGGACGCACCTACATCGACGGCTACAACAACGTGCCGCACGTGGGGCACGCGCACCCGCGTGTCACCGCAGCCGTCGCGGCGCAGCTGGCCACGATCAACACCAACACGCGCTACCTGCACGAAGCCGCGGTGCAGTACGCGGAGGAACTCGCGGCGACGTTCCCGGCGCCGCTCGAGGTCTGCTACTTCACCGCGTCGGGCAGCGAAGCCAACGAGCTGGCGCTGCGCCTTGCGCGCGCACACACGGGTCAGCGCGACATGGTCGTGATGGACGCCGCGTATCACGGCCACACAACCACCCTCATCGACATCAGCCCGTACAAACATTCGGGGCCGGGCGGCACGGGCGCTCCGGACTGGGTGCACGTCTCGCCCATCCCCGACGTCTACCGCGGCGCGCACAAGGCCAGCGACCCCGACGCGGGCGGGAAGTACGCGCGAGAGGTCGGCGCCATCATCGAGGCCATCCGGGCGCGCGGGCGTGGTGTGTGCGGCTACATCGCGGAGACGTGTCCCAGCGTAGGCGGCCAGATCATCATGCCCCCCGGCTTCCTTGCCGAGGTCTACCGCCTGGTCCGCGCGGCAGGCGGGGTGTGCATTGCCGACGAAGTGCAGACGGGCTTCGGCAGGCTCGGCACGCACTTCTGGGCATTCGAAGCCCACGGCGTCGTACCCGACATTGTCGTGCTGGGCAAGCCCATCGCCAATGGCTACCCGATGGGCGCCGTCATTACCACGCGCGCCATCGCGGAGCGCTTCGACAACGGGATGGAGTTCTTCAGCACCTTCGGCGGGAGCACCGCCGCCTGCGCGGCCGGCCTGGCGACCCTCCGCGCGACAAAAGACGAGGGGCTGCAGGCGCACGCGCTCCGCGTGGGCCGACACCTGCTGGCGCGCCTCGGCGACCTGCAGCCTCACCACGCGATCGTCGGAGATGTTCGCGGCTCGGGCCTGTTCCTGGGCGTGGAGCTGGTGGGGAATCGGGAGTCGCTCGCGCCCGCGACCGAGGAAGCCGCGGCGGTGGTGGTCCGCATGCGTGAGCTCGGCGTGCTGGTGGGCACCGATGGCCCCTTCCACAACGTGATCAAGATCCGCGGCCCGATGCCGCTCACCGAAACGGACGCGGATCTCATTGCCGACGCCCTCGCGAAGGCGCTTGGAGAGCTGTAGGCCGCCTTCGCTCGCCCGCCGCGGCCCGCGAGCTTCGG
>CAZLBU010000233.1:0-4574 GCA_964557815.1 uncultured Bifidobacteriaceae bacterium
TGGCCTCGCATGCCTCCACCGTGGATCGGATGGCGGGCTTCGCCCTCGGCGCGGACGACTACCTGACCAAGCCCGTGCACGCGGTCGAGATGCTGCTGCGGGTGCGCTGGATGCTGACGCGCCCGAAGGCCGAGCAGCAGCCCGCGCCGCGCGCGGGCGGCGGGCTGATGTCGTCCGACACCTTCGTGGCGGCGGCGCGCGACGTGCTGCGCATGGGGCCCGCCGCCCTCGGGCTCGTGCGCGTGCCCCCGCAGGCGATGGCGGACCTCGCGGCGCTCTTTGCCGACGACCTTCGGCGCAAGGACCTGCTCGGGCGGTACAGCGAGACCCAGCTGGTGGTGCTCATGCCGGGCGCTTCGGCGGGCGTGGCGGCCCGGCGTATCGGCAGTGTGCTCGATATCGCGCGCGCCGCGGGCCTCGACGCGGCCTGCGCGGGAATCTCGGCATCCGGCCTCTCGGCGGAGCGCTTCATCGAGCCCCTGCTGGCGCAGGCCGAGGCGGCGCTGGCGCAGGCGCAGGTCGTGGGCAGGCCCGTCGTGCTCCACGGCGCCGGCGCGGCCGCCGGGCAGTCCACCGTCCTCGTCGTGGACGATGACCCCGACGTGGTACACATCATCGACGCGCGCCTCAAGGCCGCGGGCCTGCGGACCGTGGTGGCCTTCGACGGCCAGGCGGCGCTGCACCAGGTGGACACCTGCGCGCCCTCCGTCATGGTGATCGAGCTGATGCTGCCCAAGCGCTCGGGCTTCGATGTCCTGGCGCGCCTCCGCGAGCTGCCCGAACCGCGCCCCCGCGTCATCGTGGTGTCCACCCGCTCGCGCGAGGAGGACGTGATGCGCGCCTTCGAGCTCGGCGCGGACGACTACCTGACCAAGCCCTTCAGCCCACAGGAGCTGCTGGCGCGCATCGCCCGCCTGCTCCGGTAACGCCGTGCTCGTCCTCGCCGAAGCGTTGCGCGACTGGCTGATACCCCTCCTGCTCCTCCTGGGCGGAGCCGTCGCCCTGCTGCTGGTCGTTGTCATCGCACAGCGTGTCGCCCGCGACTGGCGTGCTTCGCGCCACGCGCGGGATCGCGCCCGGTACGCGCCGCTGCTCCGTGACGCGCTCGAGGGCGACCAGGCCTCGCAGGCGCGATCCATGACGGCCCTCGGCCGCGCCGCCCGCCGCCATCGCGCCGTCGTGGCCGACGCGCTCGTCGAACCGCTGCGCGTGGTCCGGGGCCACACCGTGGACCGCGCGCGGATGGTGGCGCGGGAACTCGGCCTGCTCGCCGGCTGGCGTGCGAGCCTGGCCCGCGGACCCTGGCCCGCGCGATCGAAGGCCGCGCTCGCGCTCGGCCTGGTCCGCGACGCCGACGCCGTTCCCGCACTGGTCGCACTCCTGGACGATGACAGCGACCAGGTGCGCGCCGCTGCCGTGGACGCGCTCGGCATGATTGGCGACGCGGCCGCCGTCGAGGCGCTGCTCGGGCGGCTCGGGCAGCAGTCCCGCCATCAGCAGGCGAGGCTCGTCGAGGCGCTCCGGCGCATCGGCCCCTCCGTCACCGGCTCGATCGTGGCCCGCGGCGCGACGGACCCCGACGAGCGCCTGCTGCTGGCCGAGGTGCTGGCGATGGTCGGCGGCGCCGGCGCCCGCGCCACGCTGCTCGAGTGGACCTCGGACGAGGACGCACGCGTGCGCGCGGGCGCGTGGCGCGCCATCGGCTCCATTGGCGTCGGCGATCGCGCCGCCTATCACGCGCTCCGTGCGCTGGGCGACGCCGACCCGCGCGTGCGCGCGCACGCGGCCCAGGCCCTGGGCCGCACGGGACGCGCCGATGTCGTGCCGTACCTGGCCGCGCACCTGGACGACGAGTGGGAGGTTGCGGCGCAGGGGGCGCGGGCGCTGGCATGGCTCGGGAAGCCAGGGCTGGCGGCGCTTCGCGCGCGTGAGGCCTCGGGCCTCGGCGGCCATGGCCTCGAGCTGGCGCGCCACTTCCTGTGGGAGTACGAGCGGCCATGAGGGAGGCGCTCGTCGCCGTCATCCAGGGCTTCGACCTCGTGGTCTTGTCCTATTTCCTCGCCCTCAACTCGCTGTACCTCGGGTTCTCGGTCGTGGCCTTCGTCCGCCTGATGCAGCACCGGCGGCGGTGGACCCCCCGCGAGCTCGACACCGTGCTGCGCTCCCCGGCCACGCCGCCCATCTCCATCGTCGTGCCGGCCTTCAACGAGGAGGCCACCGTGTCGGAGAGCCTGCGGGGGCTGCTGCTGCTGGACTACCCGCAGTACGAGGTGGTGGTCATCAACGACGGCTCGGTGGACGGCACGCTCGACGCGGCGCGGCGGGCCTTCGGGCTCATGCGCGCGCCCGTCGCGTATCAGCAGCCGCTCGAGACCGCGCCGGTCCGCGGGCTCTACCGGTCGCTCGACCATCCGAACCTCGTGGTCATCGACAAGGCGAACGGCGGAAAGGCCGACGCCATCAACGCGGGGCTCAACGCCGCGAAGCACGACCTGGTGTGCGTGATCGACGCCGATTCGCTCCTCGAGGAGCACGCACTCGCGCGCGCGGTCCTGCCATTCCTCGAGAATCCCGACACGGTCGCCATGGGCGGCATCGTCCGCATCGTGAACGGCTGCACCGTGGAGGCGGGACGCGTGACCACGGTGCGCCTGCCGCGGTCGTGGCTGGCGCGCTTCCAGGTCGTGGAGTACCTGCGCGGATTCCTGGCCGGACGTGTCGCCATGTCGGCCGCCAACGCGCTGTTGATCGTGTCGGGAGCCTTTGGCGTGTTCCGGCGCGCCGTGGTGATCGAGGCGGGCGGGTTCCGCACCGACACGATTGGCGAGGACATGGAGGTCATCGTGCGGCTGCACCGCCTGCAGCGCCAGCGCGAGCGTCGCTACCGTATCGTCTTCCAGCCCGATCCGGTGTGCTGGACGGAGGTGCCGGAGTCGGCGTCGATCCTCGCGAACCAGCGAAACCGCTGGCAGCGGGGGACGCTGCAGGTGCTCACGGCGCACGCGGCGATGATGGGCAGCGCGCGGCACGGGGTCGTGGGGCTGTTCGCGCTGCCGTACTTCGCCATCTTCGAGGCCGCGGGCCCGCTCGTCGAGTCGCTCGGCTACGTGGTGAACGGCGCGGCGCTGGCCTTCGGGCTGGTGGACGTGGTCTTCGCGCAGCTGTTCTTCCTGACGGCCATTGCCTACGGCTCCCTCATCTCGGTGATGGCGGTGCTGCTGGAGGAAGTGTCGTTCCGCCGCTATCCCCGCGTGCGGGACCTCGTGCTGCTGGCGGCGCTGGGGGTGCTCGAGAACTTCGGGTTCCGGCAGCTCACGACGTGGTGGCGGCTGAAGGGGACGGTGGACTTCTTCCGAGGCCGCCAGGGGTGGGGCCGGATGGTGCGGAAGGGATTCGCGGCGCAGAGAGCGCACTCGTGAGTCCGGAGCTCGCGGCTCGGGCGGTTGGCGCCTTGCGGCTGGGGCCGGGTTCGGTCTACGATAAGGGTTCGTCTCGCCCGCGGGATTCCCGCCCGAGGGCGCGCACCTGCCACGTTCCTCGGTAGCTCAACGGCAGAGCATCCGGCTGTTAACCGGAGGGTTGCTGGTTCGAATCCAGCCCGAGGAGCCACTTCTCAACTTTTGCCCTGACTCGCGAACACGTCGAACCGCTTAACGGAGGTCGGACACAGACTTCCGCGATCTAACGTGGAGTGCGAGACCGTTCCTGGCAGGGTCCCGACAGTTACGCGCGAGTATCGAAGTCGCATGCGGACGCGACCGTTACGCTAGACTTCTCGCGCATGTGGGACGCATTACGGCTTGACGTCCGCCATTCGTTCCGGAGTTTGCGGCGGGCTCCGGCCTTTTCGCTCACCGTCATCGTCACGCTGACGCTCGCAGTCGGCGCGACCGTGGCGATCGGCAGCCTGCTGAACGCGCTCGTGCTGCGCAGACTCGCCGTTCCCAATCCCGGCCAGCTCGTACTCCTGTCGGCCTTCGAGCCCCAGGCGAGTGTGGAGGGCTACTTCTACGCCGACACGATCGACGCGTATCGCGCGTCCGCGCATTCCTTCGCACAGATGTCAATGTACGCCGGCGGCGCCACCCTGCGCGTCGAAGTCACCGGGGCGAGTTCCGGAGTGCTCCAGGACGCCGTCACCGAAGCCGTCTCACCCGGCTACTTCGACATGGTCGGCGCCCGCGTATCGGCGGGACGGTTCTTCGACGAAACGGACGACGCCGTGGTGGTGATCAGCGAAGCCTTCCGCCGGCGCATCTTCGGGGATGCGTCGGGCATCGGCGAGGTGATCAAAATCGGCACGGTGCCGGTGACGGTAGTCGGCGTCGTGGCGGACGGTTTCAACGGTTTACAGGTCGACGGCGGTCTCGACGTGATCGTGCCCTTCGCCGTGATGCGAGCCGCCGGCGGCGGGGATCGGTCCACGCCGTTGCGATCGAAAGAGGTCGTCGCCCGTCTCGCCCGCGGCGTGTCCATCGACGCCGCCCGCGCGGAGTTCCTCGCGCGATGGCCGGCCGTGCAGGCCGGGACGGTGCCGGTGGGTTTGACGGAAGCCGCGCGGCAGGCGCTGCTTC
>CAZLBU010000234.1:0-4477 GCA_964557815.1 uncultured Bifidobacteriaceae bacterium
CCGCGTCGGCGTGGAACTCGTCGCCGTTCTCGAGCGCCACGCCCGTGGCACGCCCGTTCTTCGTGAGGATGCGCGCGACCGGCGTGTTCGTGCGAATCTCCGCGCCGAAGCGCCGGGCCGCGTCGCCGATGGCGTTCGACACGGCGCCCGTGCCCCCCCGCGAGAGGCCCCACGAGCGGAACGAGCCGTCGATCTCGCCCATGTAGTGGTGCAGCAGCACGTAGGCCGTTCCCGGCGATTTCACCCCGAGGAACGTGCCGATGATGCCCGACGCGCTCATCGTGGCCTTCAGCACGTCGGTCTCGAACCACTGGTCGAGGAAATCCACCGCGCTCATGGTGAGCAGCTGGACCTGGTTGATGCGGTCGTGCGGCCGCATCCCGCGGAAGCGCCGGCCAACCGACAGGAGGCCCAGCAGGCCGCGGGGATCCAGCGTTGTCGGATCCGGAGGCGTCATCGCGAGGATGGGCTTCGCGAAGCGGCCCATCTCGACCATCGCGCGGCCGTACTCGTCGTAGGCCTCGGCGTCCAGGCGCGAGTGGCGCGCGATTTCCCGGCGTGTCTTCTCGTGATCGTTCACGCGCCACAGGTAATCGCCATTCGGCATCGGCGTGAACGTGCCGTCCAGGGGCAGCAGCTCCATGCCGTGGCCCGGCAGGTCCAGGTCGCGGATAATCTCGGACCGGAGAAGCGAGACCACGTACGAGCAGACGGAGAACTTGAAGCCCGGAAAGATCTCCTCGGTGACGGCGGCGCCGCCCAGCACGTGCCGGCGCTCGAGCACCAGCACGCGCCGCCCCGCGCGCGCAAGGTACGCGGCGCAGGTGAGGCCGTTGTGGCCGCCCCCGATGACGATGGCGTCGTATTTCACGGTGCTCGGGATTATACGTGCGGCCCGGGAACGGCACGGGCAGGCGCTCACGCGCTCGCGCACGACATCGGCGAGATGGACCCGGCGAGGGGTTCGTTTGACCCCCCCTGTCCGCAGCCGCTAGTATCGGGGCCTGTCGATGCTGCGGCCGGGCACGCGCTTCGGGCATTTCGAGGTCGTCTCTCCGCTCGGCGAAGGCGGGATGGGAGTGGTGTGGCGCGCGCGCGACACCACGCTCGGCCGCGAGGTCGCCCTCAAGACCCTCCCGGACCGACTGGCTGACGACCCCGAACGCCTGACCCGGCTCGGCCGGGAAGCGAGCCTCCTCGCCTCGCTCAACCATCCCAGCATCGCCGCGATTCACGGCCTCGAGGAGCACGACAGCGTGCGCTGTCTCGTCCTGGAGCTGGTGGAGGGCGAAACGCTGGATCACGTGCTCGCCCGCGGCCCGGTTCCCGTGGCGCGCGCGCTGACCCTCGCGCGCCAGCTGGCAGAAGGCGTGGCCGCGGCTCACGACAAGGACGTGGTCCACCGGAGCGGGCGGTCGGCGGCAGCGACGCGAACGCGACGGACGTCTCGGTCGTCCTCAACTGGCTGGACACACTGCCGTAGTGGCATCCGCGCACACCCGTCCGCACCCGCCCGCACCCGTATAATCCCCCCGTGCCCATCGGTTCCGCCTTCCATGCACGTACCGCGCCGCTCGCCGAGAGCCTCAGCTTTCGCGACTGGGCGGGCTACTACGCGGTCAGCTCGTTCGAGACGCACCACGACCACGAGTACAACGCCATCCGCAACGCCTGCGCGCTCATCGACATCTCGCCCCTGTTCAAGTACCGGCTGCGGGGGCCGGACGCCACGCGCCTCGTGAACCGGATCATCACGCGCGACGCCTCGCGCATGGTCGTGGGCCAGGTCTGGTACACGCCCTGGTGCGATGACGAGGGCCAGGTGATCGACGACGGGACGGTCTCGAGGCTGGCGGGGGACACGTACCGGTGGACCGCGGCGCATCCGAACCTGCGCTGGCTCGTGGAGAACGCCGCAGGCCTCGACGTGGCGATCGAAGAGATCACCGAGCAGGTGGCAGCGCTGGCGCTGCAGGGACCGACCTCGCGGGCGCTGCTGCGATCGGTGTGCACCGCGCCGGTGGACTCGCTGAAGTACTTCCGCGTGGCGAGCGGCGAGATTGCGGGCGTGCCCGTGGACGTGTCGCGCACGGGCTACACGGGGGATCTCGGTTACGAGATCTGGATGCCGTGGGACCGGGCCGTGACCGTGTGGGACGCACTGGCCGATGCCGGGCCGGCGTTCGACCTCCACGCCGCCGGCATGCTGGCCCTGGATGTCGCGCGCGTCGAGGCGGGGCTCCTCCTCATAGACGTGGACTTCCAGAGCAGCCGCAAGGCGCTGATCGAGTCGCAGAAGTACTCGCCCTTCGAGCTGGGACTGGGGCGGCTCGTGGACCTGGCGAAGCCGGCCTTCGTCGGGCGGCGCGCGCTCGTGGAGGAGCACCGCCGCGGGCACGCCCGGCAGGTCGTCGGGCTCGAGCTCGAGTGGACCGCCGTCGAGGCACTCTACGAGGCCGTCGGCCTGCCCCCTGCCGTGGCCGCGCAGACCTCGCGCGCGGCCGTGCCGGTCTACCGGGGGAGCACCCAGGTGGGCCGCGCGACGTCCACCACGTGGTCCACGACGCTCAAGAAGATGATTGCGCTGGCCACCATCGACCGGCCGCACTTCGCCATCGGGTCGCGAGTGGAGATGGAGGTGACGGTGGAGGCCGTCCGCCACCGTGCCCCCGCGACGGTGGTGCCGACGCCGTTCTTCAACCCGCCGAGGAAGACGGCTTAGATAGCGCCGGGAGTCGGGAACCGGGAACCGGGAGGGCGAGAGCTGGGAGCCGCGCCTGCTCGCGCGAGGCCCAGGTGATGGCGGGATCGGGCAATGAGGCGGGCGGCGGTGTCCAAGCAGGTACAGTTGCCGGCAACCGCCGCGCCGACGCATGAACTACCTCGACCAAATCCTCCTCGACGTCACCGAGCGCTTGTGCCGCCGCTTCCAGCGGCTCACCGGGCGGACGAACGTCTGGATCGCCGTCCAGCTCACCAACCTCAGCATCGTCATGTACTTCGTCTGGGCCATCGCGTCGTTCTGGCGGGGGACGGTGCTCATGCGGGTTGGCCTCGCGCTCTTCTGCGCGGCCCTGCTCTACGTGCTGACGCAGACGGTCCTGAAGGTGCCGGTCGAGGCCTCCGAGCAGAACGCCTATCAACGCGTGGCGCGGGGGCTTCGCAATCCCCGCCGCGTCCGAGATGCGCTGCTGAGGGTCCTGTTCCTGGCGCTGTCGGTCGTCCTCATCGGCCCCGCGGCGCTCGGCTACTTCCTCCTCGGCCTTGAAGCCGCGCTGCTGGGCTACGCGCTGGTGCCGCTGACGACGGTGCTGCTGTACGTCCTGGCCTGCGATCCGTTGCCGCCGTGCGCGGGCACGCTGACGGAACGGGTCCGCCGGCTGCTTCCGGCGCGCGCCGCGACCGAGCAAGGTCCGGCGTAGACGCCAGCGGTGGCTGGGCCCATCCCGGATTCCGGAACGGGCGTGCCGGTCCGGTGTCTAAGCCCTCGACCGACCCGGCAGAACCCGGCCTCTGGAGGTGTGCGTGGCCAACCTGCTTCAGGACGTCCGCTTCGCGCTGCGACTGCTGCTGCGGCATCCCGGTGTCACGTTCGTGGCCGTCGTCTCGCTCGCGCTCGGCATCGGCGCCAACACCACGGTCTTCACCCTCGTCAACGCCATCCTGCTGCAGCCGATGCCCATCCGCGACATCGAGCGCGTCGTGATGGTCGGCACCACCGAGATCCGGAACGGCGCTCCCGTGCAGCTCGGTGGCACGTCACGGCCGAACTTCGAGGATCTCCGACTGCAGAACGCGAGCTTCAGCGCTGCCTCGCTCATCGGGTTCACCCCCATCGCGCTGGCCGGTGACGGCGAACCCGAGCAGGTGTTCGGGCAGCTCGTCTCGGGGGAGTACTTCGACGTGCTCGGACCGGAGCTCGCGGCGGGCCGGACCTTCGGACCGGACGAGGACCGCGAGCTCGGCGGCCGGCCAGTCACCGTGATGTCCTACGGATTGTGGCAGCGGCGCTTCGGCGGGCGGGCGGACCTGGTCGGCCAGTCGATCACGCTGAACGGCCACCCCTTCACCGTGATCGGCGTCACCGCCGAGGGTTTCCGGGGCACGAACGTGATTGGCGGGCCGGACCTGTGGGTGCCGTGGGCGATGTATCGGGAAGTGCTGACCGGCGTCGGCCTCGAGGGCTACACCTCGCGCCGAGGGCTCATCTATCAGGCCGTCGCGCGGCTCCGCGACGGCGTCACGCTCGAGCAGGCGCGCGCCAATGCCGATGCCATCGGCAAGGCGCTCGAACGGGACTTCCCGACGGACAACCGCGGCCGCACCTTCTCCGTGCGGCCGCTCACCGACAGCGTGCTGCCGCCGGCATTCCGCCAGCAGCTCAACCTCTCGGGCGCCGTCGGCATGACGGTCGTGGGGCTGGTCCTGCTCATCGCCTGCGGCAACGTGGCGAACCTCCTGATGGCGCGGGCGCAGG
>CAZLBU010000235.1:0-3636 GCA_964557815.1 uncultured Bifidobacteriaceae bacterium
GACGCTCAACATCAGGATGGCGGGCCAGGAGGTCACCACCTTCAACCAGGGCCGCGATCAGTACGACGTCGTCCTGCGCGGGCAGGGCGAGTTCCGGCGCGACCCCGAGAGCCTGCGGCGCATGACCGTCTCCGCGACGGGTGGCCTGACGGTGCCGCTCGCCAGCGTGGTCCGCCTGCAGGCGGGCACCGCGCCGGCCAGCATCGATCGGCTCAACCGCGAGCGGCAGGTGACGCTGCTCGCCAACGTCCCGCCGGGCGGGTCGCAGTCGGTCGGGCTGGCCGCCATCGAGACCGCCACGGCCGCCCTCGGCATGGATCCCGGTTATGCGGCGTCGCTGACCGGGCAGTCCCGCGAGCTGCAGCGGGCCGGCACAGCGTTCGCCACCGCGGTGCTGCTGTCGTTCATCTTCATGTACATGGTCCTGGCCGCGCAGTTCGAGTCGTTCATCCACCCGGTGACCATCCTGCTCACGCTGCCGATGGCCGTGCCGTTCGGGCTGCTGACCACCGCGATGTTCGGGCAGAAGCTGAACATCTTCTCCATCCTCGGCCTGCTGTTGCTCTTCGGCATCGTGAAGAAGAACGCGATCTTGCAGATCGATCACACGCTGGAGCTGCGCGGGCAGGGGATGCCGCGGTACGAGGCCATCATCCAGGCCAACCGCAACCGCCTGCGGCCCATCCTGATGACGACCATCGCGCTCGTCGCGGGCATGCTGCCGCTCATCTGGGGCAGCGGGCCCGGTGCGGCCACCAACCGGTCCATCGGGCTGCTCGTGGCCGGCGGCCAGACGCTGTGCCTCCTGCTCACGCTGCTGGCCGTGCCGGTCTTCTATTCGCTCTTCGAGGACCTCGGCCAGTGGTCGCCCTGGCGGAGGCTGCGCGGGATCGTGCCCGGACGCCGCGCTGCGGCCGCCGGCTCCACGGCCGGGTTGCTGGCCCTCGGGCTGCTGGCGCCCGCGCCGGCCGGCGCCCAGGTTCCGGCACCGCAGCCAGAGCTGACGCGCGCGGATGTGCCCGCGCGCGTGGGCGTCACCGCCGACACCACCGATCTGTCGCTGGACGACGCGGTGGCCCGCGCGCTCGCGAACAACAACGACATCGTCATCGCGCGGCTGGGCATGCAGGCCGCCGGCTCGCGTGCTTTCGGGGCGCGCGGCGCCTACGACGCCATCGTCTTCGGCGGCACCTCGTACGAGCGCGCGGTGACGCCGCAGGCATCGCTCTTCACCGGCGGCGAGAACGGCCAGCTGACGGCGACTGGCTGGGTGTCGAACGCCGGGGTGCGCGGCCTCTCGAAGTGGGGCGGGGCCTCGTACGACATCACCTTCTCGAGCGCGCGCCTGACCAACGACAACCCGTTCACGACGCTCACGCCGCAGTTTGCGACGAACGTATCGGCCAGCTACACCCAGCCCCTCCTGCGCGGCCGGGAGATCGACCCGGCGCGCGCGCAGATCGAGATCGCGAGCCGCTCCGAGGACCTGTCGGACTCACAGCTCCGGCAGCGCGCGATGGACGCCGTCGCCGGCGTGGAGCAGGCGTACTGGAGCCTGGGTTTCGCGGTCCGAAATCTCGACGTGCAGCGCCAGGCGCTGGACCAGGCGCGCCGGCAGGTGGAGAGCAACCGCCGCCGCGCCGGGCAGGGCCTGCTCGCACCCATCGACATCGTCGAGGCCGAGACCCAGGCGGCCACCCTCGAGCAGAGCGTCTACGCGGCACAGGAGCTGGTGACGCGCGCCGAGAACGCGCTGAAGCTGCTCATCACCGCCGACCGCACGGACGCCATCTGGAACCGCCAGATCCGCCCGACCACGCCCATCGTCCTCGAGCCGGTGAGCCTGACCCTCGAGGACGGGGTGGCGCGGGCGATGGCCAACCGGCCCGAGCTGGCGCAGCTGGAGGTGAGCGAGGCGATCAACGCCATCGAGATGCGCCTCTACCGCGATCAGACGCGGCCGCAGGTGGATCTCGTCGGGACCTACACGCTGGCGGGGCTGGCCGGCACGGCGTCGGCCGCGCTCAACCCGCTCACGGGCCGCCCCATCGCCGACGGCCTCAACCCGGCGTTCATCGGTGGCGTCGGGCAGTCGCTGGACGGGCTGTGGGCTGCGCGCTATCCGACGGCGCGCGTCGACGTGCGCATCGGGCTGCCGCTCGCCAACCGCGCGGCCGAGGCGAACGTGGCCATTGCACAGACGACGGGGGCGCAACTGCGGAGGCAGCGCGCGCAGCTCGCGCAGGCCGTGGAGGCGGACGTGCGAAACGCCCTGCAGGCGGTGCGGTCGGCCGAGGCGCGCGTGGCCGCCGCGGGCGTCGCGCGCGCGTCCGCCGAGCAGCAGTATGAGAGCGAGCTCCGGCGGTTCGAAGCCGGGTTGGCCACGGTCTTCCTCGTGCTGCAGCGGCAGACGGACCTGGTGACGGCGCAGGCGCGCGAGATCCAGGCGCAGGCCGATCTCAACACCGCGGCAGCGGCGCTCCGCCGCGCGACAGGCACCACGCTGGACGCGCGCGGCGTGCAGCTGGCGCCGTGACACCTCGGGGACTCGGGTTCTGAGGTTCTGGGGTTCTGAGGTTCTGAGGTTCTCAGGTTCTCAGGGTTCGGGTGCCGGTTTCGTGGGCTGCGGCCCAGAACCCCAGAACCCCAGAACCCCAGAACCCCAGAACCCCAGAACCCCAGAACCCAAGTTGCACTGCCGTGACGTCCCGGTGCTACGATCGCGGTGGGCAAATTCGTAAACCGCCCACCGCGAAGCACAAGGATAGGACCGTCGTGACATCGAAGAAGTCATCTCGTTCGAGCCGTACCAGTTCTCCCTCATCCACTACCCCGCAGGATCAGAAGGCCGGAGCCGCTCGCGCGCCACGCCAGCGGAGCGCGAAGGCGGCCGCCGCCGTGAAGGCCGAAGCGCCGGCTGGCATCCCGGACACCACGCCAGCAGGGTCGAAGGCCGCGAGCGCCAGGGCGCCCCGCGCGAAGAAGGCGGCAGCACCACGCCCGCCGCGCCCGGCCACCGCCCGGACAAGGGTGGCGGCCCCGACCACGCCCGAGCCGGTCGAACAGGCCGCCGCAACCGTGCCGGCGTCGGCGCCCCAGCCCGTCCGGGCCCGCCGCGCCGTCACCGACGAGGACATCCGCGTCCGCGCCTACTTCCTCTCGCTCGAGCACCGCGGCGCGGGCAGCGAGATGGACTTCTGGCTGCTCGCCGAGCGTGAGCTGACCGCCGACGCCCCGGCCCCGGAGTAGGTTCACCGGATGACCCGTTCGGCCGACGGTGTTCCCATGGTCGGCGTGCTGCAGTGACGATTCCCGACACGTTCAACGCCGCCGACTACTTCATCGACCGCCACCTCCGGGAGGGCCGCGGCTCGAAGGTGGCCATCGAGTGCGGGGACGAGCGCGTCACCTACGCGGAACTGGCCGAACGCGTGAGCCGCGCCGGCAGCGCCCTCAGGGCCCGGCTCGACGTCCGCATCGAAGAGCGGATCAGTCTCGTCCGCCTCGACGATGCCGAGACCGAACTGTTTCGTGCCGACATTGGCGTCTCGAAGCAAGCCGCAGCGGCTCTGCGCCGCCCCGCGGCGCGCGCGACCGGCGTCGCGACGCCCGAGCCCGTGACGGTTCCGCTGGTCA
>CAZLBU010000235.1:3646-4476 GCA_964557815.1 uncultured Bifidobacteriaceae bacterium
GAAGAGCGTGTCGTCCTCCTCATGCCGGATGGCCCCGCATTCCTCTACGCGTTCTTCGGCGCCATCAAGGCCGGCGCCGTGCCCGTTCCGGTGAACACGCTGTGGACCTCCGCCGACGTGGAGTACGTGCTGAGCGACTCGCGCGCGCGAGTGGCCGTGGTGGGCGAAGGCCTGCTTCACCTGATCGAGGGAATCCCGCCGGACCGCCGGCCGCGACTGCGCCATATCGTCGTGGCCGGGGGAGAGGCCCGCACGGCGGAAGGGCAGGTCGGCTTCGATAGTCTCCTCGCCGATGGCGAGCCCTCCTTCGACGCGGAGCCGACGTCGAAGGACGACGCGGCGTTCTGGCTGTACTCGTCGGGAAGCACGGGCGCGCCGAAAGGGTGCGTGCACCTGCAGCACGACATGCGGGTGTGCACGGAGCTCTACGCCCGGAACGTGCTGGGGATGTCGGAGGCGGACCGCTGCTTCAGCGTGGCCAAGCTGTTCTTCGCCTACGGCCTGGGCAACGGCGGCTACTGCCCGCTGGGCGTGGGCGCCACGACCATCCTGTGGCCCGGCGCGCCCACCGCGGCCAACGTCTTCGCCGTCATCGAGAGGCACCGGCCCACGCTGTTCTTCTCCGTTCCCACCAACTACGGCATGCTCCTGGCTCAGCACCGCGAGGAGGGCCCCGACTTCGACCTCTCCAGCATCCGCCAGGGCGTCTCTGCCGGCGAGGCGCTCCCGCCGGTGCTGTTCGAGCGGTTCCGCCAGCGCTTTGGCGTGGAGATCCTGGACGGCATCGGCTCCACCGAGGTGCTCCACATCTTCATCTCGAACCGCGCCGG
>CAZLBU010000236.1:0-4475 GCA_964557815.1 uncultured Bifidobacteriaceae bacterium
TGATCGACTCGCGCACGACGCTGACGTTGTCGAACGCCAGGCGCCATTCGAGCCCGGGCGGGAAGTCCGGCTCGAGCCGGGCCATCGTCTCCATCACGCCGTCGAACACGTCCAGCGCGTTGGCCGACGGCAGCAGCGCGATACCCATGCCCGAGGCCTCGAGGCCCAGGAACCGGAGATTGGCCGCGTACTGTTCCGCCCCCAGCTCGACCCGGCCGATGTCCTTCAGCCGAACCAGCGCGCCGTCCGGGCCCGCCTGGACGACGACGTGCTCGAACTCCGACACCTCGGTGAGGCGGCCGACCGCCCGAACGCTCATCGTGAACATCTGGCCGGGCGGAGCCGGCTGATCGCCCAGCGCCCCGGCGGCGACCTGCACGTTCTGCTCGCGCAGCGCGTTCATCACGTCCCCGGCCGTGAGCTGCCGCGCCGCCAGGCGGGCCGGATCCAGCCACAGGCGCATCGCGTAGCGGCGCTCGCCGAAGATGATGACGTCGCCCACGCCCGGCACACGCTTGATGGCGTCGCGGACGTACAGGTCGAGGTAGTTGCTGATGAACTGGTTGCTGTAGCGGTTGTCCTTGCTGAAGAAGCCGAGGCCACCCATGAAGCCCGCGGTCACCTTGGTGACCGTGATGCCGTTGGTCCGCACGTCGGCCGGCATGCGGCCGAGCGCCGAGTTCACGCGGTTCTGCACGTCTACCGCCGCCAGGTCCTGGTTGCGGGAGATGTCGAAGGTCACCGTGATCGTCGACATCCCGAAGTTGGTCGACGAGGACGTCATGTAGGTCATCCCCTCGACGCCGTTGATGGCCTGCTCGAGGGGCGTGGTGACGGCGCTTTCCACGGTCTGCGCGTTGGCGCCGGTGTAGAACGCGGTGACCGACACGGCCGGCGGGGCCAGCTCCGGGTACCGCGCGATGGGCAGCGTCGGGATGGCGATCGCGCCCGCGAGGATGATGAGCAGCGAGCAGACCGTCGAGAGGACGGGCCGCTTGATGAAGACGTCGGTGAACATGGCTAGGACGCCTTCTTCTCCGCGGGAGCGCCGCCGCCAGGGGCCCCTGGGCCGCCTGCCGGCGGGCCGCCGGCCATGACGGGCGCGCCGTCGCCAATCTTCTGGATGCCGCCGGTGATCACCTGCTCACCCGCCGCCAGGCCGCCCTGGACCACGTAGTCGCTGCCGATCACGCCACCGAGCGTCACGGCCTTCTGGCGCGCCACGGTCATCTCGCCCTGCTTCTCGACGACGTAGGCGAAGTACTGGCCGTTGACCCGCACGACGGAGGTGACCGGGATCGTGAGGCCCGGCGCGGTGCTCCACACGATCTGCACGCGCACGAACTGGTTGGCGCGGAACTGCCCGCGCCCGTCCACGAGCGCCGCCTTTGCCAGCACCGTCTGTGTCGGCTCCACCGTGGGCGACACGAACGTGATGGGATTGGTGGCCAGCACCTGGTTGCGGTCGTCCACGACGCGCACCGGCAGGCCGACCGCGAGGGCCGGCGCCTGCGAGACGGGCACGCTCACGTAGATCTCCAGGACGTCGTTCTCCTCCACGGTCGTGAGCACCGTGCTCTTGGTCACGCGGTCGCCCACGCGCACGGGGACATCGCCCACGACGCCGGCGCTGGGCGCCGTGACCCGGTAGTAGGCGAGCTCGGCTTTCTGCTGCCGCAGCTGCTCGTCCACGGCCTTCAAAGCGGCTTCGGCCGTGCGCTGGGCGGTGTCGGCCTGCTCCAGCTCGCGCTGGCTCACGGCGCCGGCAGTGTGCAGTGCCTTCGCCCGCGACGCCTCCTGCCTCGCATATTCGAGTTCGGCCGCGCGGACCGCCCGGGTGCTTTCGAGCGCGGCGAGGCCGGCCTGCTGCGGCGCCGAGTCGATCTCGAAGAGGACGGCGCCCTGCCGCACCGCGTCGCCAGACCGGACCGCGATGCGCGTGAGAAAGCCCTCAGCCTGCGGCTGGATGGTCGTGGAGCGTCGGGACTTCAGCGTCGCGACGTAGTCGCTGGTCTGCTCCACCGGCTTCTCGGCGAGCGTGAGCACTTCCACGGGCATCGGCGGTGGCCCGCCGCCCGGGCCTCCGGGCCCGCCCGCAGTGGCCGGGGCGCCGTTGCCGCCGCACGCGGCGGCGAAGAGGACTGCAAGGAACGCAAAGGTGGATCGTGGGGACGGGACAGACATGATGGGTTGGACGCCCCCGCGGGACCGGACGGGTGCCCGGATGCGGACTGGCGGAAGCGATGATGATAAATGACGGTTCATTTATTGTAAAGTAACGTCCATGTCCCCGCGGCCGAAGACCGCCTCCGACGCCGTCATCCTCGAAGCTGCGGCCAGGCTGCTCTCCCGGCTCGGGCCCGCCCGACTCCGCCTCGAGGATGTCGCCCAGGAGGTCGGCCTCGCGCCCGCCACGCTGCTCCTCCGCTTCAAGACGAAGAAGAAACTGCTGCTCGCCGTCGCCGAGCACGGCATCGCCGGCATGGCCGACTACTTCCGGGAGCACCGGCGCCGGAGCCCTTCGCCTCTCTGTGCCATCACCGCCGTGTCGCAGTGCGTGCGCGACATCGCCGACAATCCCCAGCAGCTCGCCAACCTGCTGGCCTTCCTGCAGCTGAGCGTCGAGGACCAGGAGTTCCGCCAGTGCGCGGAGCGGCACGATGCCGCGCTCGAACGCGAAATGGCCGCGCTGATGGGCGAGGCGCAGGCGCGCGGCGAAGTCATCGCCTGCTGCCCCGACGCGCTGGCTCGCGCGATCATCGCGATGGTGCGCGGCTCGCTCCTCACCTGGAACGCCGTCGGCACCCACACCACGCCGGAGGCATGGGTGAAAGCCAACCTCGAGGTGCTGCTGGCGCCGTACATCGCCGCGCCAGCCGGGCGTGGCGCTGCCCGGCTGGCCACGCCCGCCCCCGCCAGGCCCTCGGCCCGGCGCACCGCCGCTCGCCGCGTGCGCGCGGCGTCATGACTCCCACGGCCGATCTCGCGGGGTACTCCCGCGGCATGTACAGCAACTGGCTGTATCACAGGCCGCTGCAGCTCCTCGTGGATGCCGGCGAGGGACTCCAGCTCGCGCTTGGTACGGGCGTGTTCGCGCCCTCGTGGCTGGCGGTCACGCACGGCCACTCCGATCACGTGCTGGGGCTGCCGGGAATGGTGGCCGCCCGTCGCTTCGGCAAGGGCGCGCAGGACAAGCCGCTCACCGTCTTTCACCCGGAGGGCTCGCGCGGCGTCCAGGCAGTGCGGGACCTGCTGGCGAGCGCGTACGCCGGCGTCACCTTCCCGCTGACGTGGGTTGCCATGACGCCGGGACGTGCCGCGCCCCTCGGAAAGGGCCGCGTCATCGAGGCCTTTGCCGTGCGTCATACACCGGGCGAGGCTGCGCTCGGCTACCGTGTCGTCGAGCAGCGGCGGCGCCTGAAGCCCGAGTTCGCGTCCTTGCTTCAAGCCGAGATCGAGGCGCGTGCCCGCCAGGGTCTCCGCGACACGCTCATGGAGGACGCGCGCCACATTGTCTTCGCCCATAGTGGGGACGCCATGCCCGTCCCGCCGGACGAGGTCCGGGGCGCCGACCTGCTGGTCCACGACGCCACGTTCCTGGCCGCTGCGGATCGGCGTGAGCCCATTCACGCCACTACCGAGGAAGCCATCGAGGTGGCACGCCTCGCCGGCGCTCGCCTGCTCGTCCTGCAACACCTGTCGATCCGTTACGAGCGGCCGGCGGCCGTGGCCACCCTGGCGCGCCAGGTCGCCGCCAGCGGCTATACCGGCCGCACGTGGCTGCTCGACGAAGGCTCGTTCATCGACCTGACCCCGCCGTCGCTCGTTGTCGAGGGCGAACCGACCGTCGACGCGGCAAGCCCGCGAACCTGAGAACCTCGAGAACCGCAGAACCGCAGAACCCCAGAACCTAGGCCCCCTCCGCACTACAATGGAGGGTCTATGTCCACGACGCTGACCCGCGCCGATGTTTCCAGGATCGCCGAGCTGGCGCGCCTGGAGCTCACCGACAACGAACTGGACTTGTTTACCCGGCAGCTCGGGGACATCCTCGGCTACGTCGAACAGATTCGCGCGCTCGACACCTCCGGCGTGGAACCCACGGCCCACGTGCTCCCCCTGCCGGTCGAGCGCCCGGACATCGTCATCGAGCCGCTGCCCCGAACCCAGGCCCTGACCAACGCGCCGGATGCGGCCCCAGAGGCCGGCCTGTTCAAGGTGCCGCGGGTCATCTGATGGGCGCGATCATCGAGCAGTCAGCCCGAGCCATCGCGCGGGACGTGGCCAGCGGCGCGCGCTCGGCCACGGACGTCTGCCAGGCCTTCCTGGACCGCATCCAGGCGGAAGAGGCGCGCGTCTCCGCGTTCAACACCGTGGTGCACGAGCGCGCCCTGGCCCGGGCCGCCGCCATCGACGCGGCGCGGCAGACTGGCCGCGACAGTCTCGACGCCCAGCCGCTGCTGGGTGTGCCCGTC
>CAZLBU010000237.1:0-4431 GCA_964557815.1 uncultured Bifidobacteriaceae bacterium
CCTCGAGGCCCGCCTCCATGCCAGGCGGCATGTTCCAGGCCACGTTGGCCATGAGCGCGATGTCCTGGATGGTCTTCGCCTTGGCCGGCGCGCCCTTCACGAAGAACTTGCCGTCGGCGTAGTCCATGTCCTCGACGGAGGCCTCGAGCAGGTGCGCGGCCAGCGCCTTGGCCTTGTCCTTGATCTTCCGCACCGCGATGGCCAGTGCCGCCCCGCTCACCGCCGTCGTCCGGCTGCCGTACGTGCCCCAGCCCATCGGCGTCTTGTCGGTGTCGCCGTGCATCACCTTCACGTCGTTCACGTCCACGCCGACTTCCGAGGCGACGATCTGCGCGAAGGTGGTCTCCTCGCCCTGGCCGTGCGGCTTCGAGCCGATGAAGACGTTCACCTTGCCCGAGGGATGGAAGCGGACGATGGCGCTCTCCCACAGGCCGCCCTGGAAGCCGACCGCGCCGGCCACCTGCGAGGGCCCGAGGCCGCAGATCTCCACGTAGGTGCACACGCCGATGCCCATGAGCCGACCCTTCGCGCGTGCCTCGGCCTGTTCCTTGCGCAGCTGGTCGTAGCCGACGTGCGCGAGCGCCTTGTCGAGGTTCGCGTGGTAGTCGCCGCTGTCGTAGCTGAGGCCCGTGGCCACGGCGTGGCCATTGTCGAACTTCGGGATCAGGTTGATGCGGCGCACCTCCACCGGATCCTTGCCGATGGCGGCGGCGAAGCGGTCGATGAGCCGCTCCAGCATGTAGGTGGCCTCGGGACGCCCCGCGCCGCGATAGGCCTCCACGGGCGTGGTGTTCGTGTAGATGCCGTAGACGTCCTCGTGCACGGCGGGGATGAGGTACGGCCCGCAGAGCATCAAGCCGTGAAGAATCGTCGGGATGCCCGGGGCGGCGGTGGAGAGGTACGCGCCCATGCCGGCCCATACGCTGGCACGCACGCCGGTGATCTTCCCGTCCTTCGTGCCCACCATCTCCACTTCCTGCACGTGGTCGCGCCCGTGGGTGGTGGCCATGTAGTTCTCGCTGCGCGTCTCGGTCCACTTCACGGGCCGGTTCAGGCGCATGGCGCAGAAGCACGCGATGAACTCGCCGGGGTACTGCGGGATCTTGCTGCCGAAGCCGCCGCCCACCTCCGGCGCCACCACGCGCAGCTTGTCCTCGGGCACGCCGGTCACGAGGGACGCGATGAACCGGACGATGTGCGGGTTCTGGGTTGTGTTCCAGAGCGTCAGCTCCTGCGAGGCCGCGGTCCACTGCGCCACCGCCGAGCGCGGCTCCATCGCGGTGGGGATGAGGCGCTGCTGAACGATGCGGTCCTTCACGATCACGGCATCGGGCGCGGAGAACGCAGCGGTCACGTCACCGCCGGCGACGGTCCAGTGGAACGCCTGGTTGCCAGGCGCTGACGCGTGCAGCTCGGGCGCGCCCTTCGCGGCCGCCTTCTGCGGATCCACCACGGCGGGCAACGGCTCGTAGCTGACGTCGATGAGCTCCAGCGCATCGTAGGCGCGGTACGGCGAGTCCGCGACCACGACCGCGACGATGTCGCCGACGTAGCGAACCGTGTCCTTCGCCATCACAGGGTACTCGGCGATCTTGAGCTCCGAGTTCGGGATGAGCCACGCGCACGGCATGGGCTTGAGCGCACCCTCCGTGTCCTTCGCTGTGTAAACGGCCAGCACGCCCGGGGCCTTGGCGGCCTTCGACGTGTCCAGGCTCTTGATGCGCGCGTGCGCGTGCGGGCTGCGCAGCATGGCGGCGTGCACCATGCCCGGCAGGATGATGTCGTCGGTGTAGGTGCCGGTGCCGGTGAGCAGGCGCGGGTCCTCGCGACGGCGGATGGCCGAGCCGAAGACGCGGGCGCTCACTTCGCACCTCCCATGGCTTCGGCCGCCGCCTGCACGGCGCGGACGATGTTCTGGTAGCCAGTGCAGCGGCAGAGGTTCCCCTCGAGGCCGTGGCGGATCTGCTCCGGAGTGGGCTTCGGGTTGTGGCGCAGCAGCTCGTGCGTCGCGAACACCATGCCCGGCGTGCAGAAGCCGCACTGCAGGCCGTGCTTGTTCCAGAACGCTTCCTGGATGGGATGCAGCGTCCCGGGCGCGGCCAGGCCCTCGATGGTCGTCACCTGGGCGCCGTCCACCTGGGCGGTCAGGCACGTGCACGCCTTGACGGCGACGCCGTCCACGAGCACCGTGCACGATCCGCACTGGCTGGTGTCGCAGCCCACCTTGGTGCCGGTGAGGCCGAGGGTGTCTCGCAGGAAGTGGACGAGCAGCTGGCGGGCGTCCACTTCGCGGTCGTGCCGCTGACCGTTGATGGTCAGGGAAACAGCGACGTTCATGGGCGATCTCCTTCGCGGGGTGTGCGCGCGGCCCCGGCTGTGCTCGGGCCGTTGCGCGAGGGTGCGCATTGTATCACCCGGAATTGGGTGCATGGGTGCAAGGGTGCACGGGTGCAGGGTGCACGGGTGCAGGGTGCACGGGTGCAGGGTGCACGGGCGCGGCTCCCACTGACGCCGGCGGTGGTCGGGATCAGCTATGACTCGCCGACTCCGGCCGAGCGGCGGCTCTAGGCGCTGCGCATGCCGCTGTCGGCGCCGCTCTTCGCGACCCGTCCCACCGTGCCGCTCGCGGCGGGCGCTGGCCTGGCGCCGCAGACGCATGCCGGGGCGCTGGTCGGCGGATCGGCGCGAGTCGCCGGTACGGTTCGTGACGGCGAGGGGTCGCCGCTCCCCGGCTCGACGGTCGTCGTGCTGGATCAAGGCAATCGCGAGATCGGACGCGCGGTGACCGATGCCGCGGGACGCTACGACATCGCGGGCCTGCCGCCGGTGGTGGTGACCCTGAGGGCCGAGCTTCCTGGATTCACGACCGCGCAGGCCTCGTCGATTGCACTGTCGGCGACCGGGACGGCTCAGCGCGATTTACGGCTCACGGTGAGCTCGCGCGAGGAGACCGTCACGGTCACGGCCGCATCGCCGGGGTTTCGTCCGGCACCCCGGCCGCGTGGTGGAGTGGCCGGTGGCATCAGCTCGAACTTCGCCGCCGCCCCGCCGTTAGGCGAGAACATGTCGGCGTTGAAGGGCTCGTCCTCCGAGCGGCGCCTGCTGGAGCGTTACACGCGTCAACTGGACGAGCAGGAGACGAGGTTGGATGCGCTGAAGCGCGAGCGCGCGGCCCTTGCCGAGCGACACCAGCGTGCCGACCGTGAGCTCAACGAGCTGATTGCCGCGCTGACGCTCGACATCACGCCCTGACGTGTCACGAGCACACGAAGAGCACGAAGGGGACGAAGATCGGCACGTTTCAGCCGGTCGATCTCTCCATTGCCTTCCTGCGTGCTTCGCGTCCTTCGTGAGTCGTGTGCCCGTGGACTACCGCGCCGTCCCTCCCGCCCGTTCCTGCGTGCTCAGGTACAACGGATTGAACAGCAGCCTGAACGTGTTGTGCGGCTGCCCGCGCCAGTGCGGGCGGATGCCCATCACCACCGCCTGGCCCCGGCCCACCGGCACGCGCACCGCGGCCGCTCGGCCGGCGATGTAGCGCGAGGCGCCAAGCTCCCAGCCGCTCACCAGCAGGTCCTGCCGCGGGAACTCCGCGTAGACGTCCACGGTGCGCTCGGCGCGCTTGCCGCCCTCCGCGGCCGGCGGCACCACCTGCAGCGCCTGCGAGTCCGAGAACATCGCCACGGCGCTCGCCTCCATGCCGGCGGCGAGCGGGTTCTCCGGCTTCGTAGTGATGCGCAGGAGCGACCCGGGGATGAAGAACTCGTTCGGGCGCGTGCCGCTCACGGCGTTGCGAAGCGGCAGCTCCAGCGCCCGGATGGCGAAATCCACGGCCGTATCCCAGGCGACCAGCCAGCCGCCCCGCTCGACGAACCGCCTCACGTTCGCGGCGCCCTCCATCCCGATTCCGCCCACGAACTCCGGCGGCATGGTCCCGGCGACGTGCCCGTTCAGGATCGTGTCCTCGGACTCGTCCGCGAAGAGCAGCACGTCGAACTTCGACAGGTCCCCCGTGCGCACGTCTGGATTCGTGACGGTCGTGTACGGGAACTCGTACTGGTCGAGGATCCACCGCGTCCACCCTTCGTCCATGTTGGCGCGGTGGCTCTTGTAGAGGGCAATGCGCGGCGCGCGGATGGCGCGCCCGCCCGTCGGTGCCGCGTCGAGCGCCTTGAAGACGACGCCCAGCGTCTTGCCGTGCTGCTCGACCGCGTCCCGCGCCACGCCCTGCACGACGATGCTGTTGTCGGGCGCCCACGATGCCGTGGCGCCGGCCTTCAGCAGGCGGTTGAGCGCCTTCACGCCCATGTTCTGGTTCGGCGCCAGCGAGAACGCCGCGGTGCCGGTTCCCTGCACGCCGCCCGGCGCCGGCGGGATCTCGTCCACCACGCGCGCCGGGAGCGCGAACGGCTCGGTCACGCGGTCGATCTT
>CAZLBU010000238.1:0-1777 GCA_964557815.1 uncultured Bifidobacteriaceae bacterium
TAAGTCACAGATTTACAGGCAGTTGCGCAGATTGTCGGCCGGCCGACACAAGGGCCGCGCATCCGGGAGGGCGCTCGTCATCGCAGAACCCGAGAACCCGAGAACCTCAGAACCCGAGAACCTCAGAACCCGAGAACCTCAGAACCCGAGGCGCCTACATCTTGTACTTCCCCATGTCGTCCGGGTCCAGCGACTCGAGCCACTGCTGCAGGCGATCGCTGTCCTGCTTCTCGTTGGTGAAGTCCACGGTCTTGGCGTTGTCGATGACCCTCTCCTCCACCAGGATGGGCGCGCGGGTTCGGAGGGCCAGGGCGATCGCATCGCTCGGGCGCGCGTCGATGGCCACCGGGCCGCCCGGCGTCTGCAGATGGATCAGCGCGTAGAACGTGTTCTCCTTCAGATCGCACACGACGATCTTCTCCACCACTGCCTGCAGATCCTGGATCACGTTCCTGAGCAGATCGTGCGTCATCGGACGAGGCGTCTGGATGTTCTCGATCTGGAGGGCGATGGCATTGGCCTCGAACACGCCGACCCAGATCGGCAGCACCTTCTGCCCCTCCGGGTCGCGCAGGATGATGATGGGCATGTTCGTGATGGGATCCACCATCAGCCCCTTGATGTTCATCTCGATCATGGCCGCACCCTCAGTCCTGCACGGCGATAGCCGCCGCCGCAATCGCGCCCGCCGGCGCCACCACCGCGCCGTCCGCCAGTTCGCCCCACACGCTGTTCGGCCCCGCGCGGTGGATGGTCACGGGAACGAGGCGCCCGACCAGCGCCGGATCACCCGGGAAGTTCACCACCGTGTTTCCGCTCGTGCGCCCCGACAGCTCCCATGCGCGCCGGCGACTCGTGTGATCCACGAGCACCTCGATCGTCCGGCCGACCGACTGCTCGTGAAGGCCCCACTGAATGCGCCGCTGCATCTGCTGCAGCGCCACGATCCGTCGCGTCTTCTCGGCCTCCCCCACATCGTCCGGCATCCGCTTGGAGGCCAGCGTATTCGGCCGCTCGGAGTACTTGAAGGAGAACATGCTGTGGTACCCCACGGCCTCGGTGAGTGACAGCGTCTGCTCGAAATCCCCGTCCGTCTCTCCCGGGAAGCCAACAATCATATCGGTCGATAACTGCACGTCCGGGATAGCCTCGCGGATCTTCTGCACGGTCTCCAGGTATTGCTCGCGCGTGTAGCGACGACGCATCATGCCCAGCACCCGCGTCGAGCCGGACTGGACCGGCAGGTGTAGATGCTTGCACACCTTGGGCAGATCCCGGACGGCGCCGATGAGGCGATCCGAGGTATGCCGGGGATGCGGGCTCGCGAACCGGATGCGGTCGATGCCGCGCACCTCGTGGACGGCTTCGAGCAATGCCGGGAAATCGCAGGCGGGATCGTCGGGCGCCTGGTAGTGGTTCACGATCTGTCCGAGCAACTGCACCTCCCTGCGCCCCGTCGCCGCGGCTTCGCGCACCTCCTGGAGAATTTCGGCCTTCGGCCTCATGCGCTCGTGCCCGCGTGTATAGGGGACGACGCAGAACGCGCAAAAGTCGTTGCAGCCCTCGATGATCGTGACGTAGGCCTTCACCGGGTCCGCGCGCCTGGTGATGCCGAGCGGGAACGACGGCTCGTCGTACGGCGTGGTGATGTCAATCGCCGGGAACGCGCGCGATTCGGCCTGCTGCTGCACGAGCGTCGGGAGCATCTTCACCCGCTGCGTCCCGACGATGAGGTCGATGATCCCCGGTGAGCGGGTCAGGAGCTTCTCCCCTTCCT
>CAZLBU010000238.1:1787-2901 GCA_964557815.1 uncultured Bifidobacteriaceae bacterium
CACGCCGGGCGAGCGCCGCAGGAGTGCTTCTCCTTCCTGCTGCGCCACGCAGCCCGTGACGGCCACGACGGGATCGCGGCCCGTCTCGCGGGCCATCTCGCGGATCTCGCCCAGGCGCGTGTAGAGCTTCTCCTCGGCCCGCTCGCGCACGCTGCACGTGTTGACGATGACCACGTCGGCGTCGCGGTCGGAGTCCGCCGGATCGTAGCCCGATTGCTCGAGCAGACCCGCCATCCGCTCCGAGTCGTGGACGTTCATCTGGCAGCCGTAGGTCTCGATGAAATACTTCACTTTCGCTTTCGCTCCCGCGGACTTTCGCCTTTCGCTTTTGCCCGACTTTCACCTTTCGCCTGCGCGGCGTCCAGCAGCTCCTGGGCCCCGGCCCGGGCGCGCTCGCCCGCATCCGCGCCGCCCATCATGCGCGCCAGTTCGTCCACCCGCTCAGCGCCGGCCAGGCGTGTGACGCTCGTGACGGTGCGCCGGCCGCGCGTGTGCTTCTGGATGACGAAGTGCGTTCGACCGCACGCGGCGACCTGTGGGAGATGCGTGATGCAGAGCACCTGGTGACGCTCCCCGAGTGCCGCCAGCTTCTGGCCGACCACGGTAGCCACTCGCCCACCGATGCCGGCGTCCACCTCGTCGAAGATGAGCGTCCGCGCCGCGCCGCGCGCCGGCGCGCGGCCGATGGCCAGCGACTTCAGGGCGAGCATGACGCGCGAGAGCTCGCCCCCCGAGGCGATGCGGGCCAGGGGCCGCGGGTCTTCTCCGACGTTGGCGGACAGGAAGAACTCCGCCTGGTCGATGCCGCGCTCGGTCCACTGCGCCTCGTCGGCGGCCGTGGTCAGCCGCACGTCGAAGCGCGCGCGATCCATCGCCAGGTCCGACAGCTCGGCTTCCATGGCGCGGGCGAGGCGATCGGCCTCCCGCGACCGGTGGGTGGAGAGGTCCCGCGCGAGATCGAGATACGACGCGGAGGCGCGGGCCAGATCGACCTCCAGCTCCGCGAGGCTCGAGGAGCCACCGACCAGTGCCGCGTGCTCTGCCGCGAGGGCATCGCGCCGGGCCATCACATCGGCCAGGGTCGGGCCGTGCTTGCGTTTGAGGCGCTCGAGCA
>CAZLBU010000238.1:2911-4420 GCA_964557815.1 uncultured Bifidobacteriaceae bacterium
ATCCCTTCGGCGAAATCACGCAGCGTGAACGCGAGGTCCTCGAGCTGCGCCTTCATGCCGTCGCGCGCTTCCATGTACGGCACGAACCGCGGGTCGAACGTGGCGAGCTCCCCGACGCGCTTCCAGACGTGATCCAGCCCCGTGAGCGCGGCGTGTTCGGCCTCGTACAGCTCCGCGTACCCCTCACGGCAGAGGCGCTGCACGCGTTCCGCGCTTCGGAGGATCTGACGATCCGCTGCCAGCGTCTCGTCTTCGCCGGGCTGGAGCGCGGCCTTCTGGAGTTCGCCCAGCTGGAACTCGACGAGCTCGAGCCTGGCGGCCCGCTCGCGATCGTCCATGCGGAGGCGGTCGATCTGCTGGCGGGTGGCCTGGACACGGGCAAATGCCCCACCCGTCTGCTCGCGCAGCGTGTCGAGTTGCGCCCAGTCGTCGAGGACCAGCAGGTGCTGGGACGGATCCAGCAGCTGCTGGTGTTCGTGCTGCCCGTGAAGCTCGACGAGCTGGTTCGAGAGATCCTTCAGCGCTGCGGCGGTCGCGAGCGCTCCGTTGATGAACGCGCGGCTGCGGCCCTGGCCGGTGATCTCCCGCCGGACCACGATCTCCTGTCCCTCGGTACCCTCGAAGATGGCCTCCACCGTGGCGAGGTCCTCGCCGGTCCTGAGCAGGTCCTGGGTGGCGCGCCCGCCGAGCAGCAGGCCGACGGCCTCGACCAGGATCGATTTGCCGGCTCCGGTCTCACCGGTGAGAATATTGAACGATGGTTCAAACTCGACGGCCACCGACTCGATGACCGCGAGGTTGCGGATGGCGAGGTAGCGGATCATGCCTGGCCCTCACTCCCCGCGCCGGGAGACAGGAAAGCGGGCGGAAACCCCATCCTATCATGGGTTTGACAGAATTTCGCGGGGCGTGCTACGGTTGCACGGAACCGCGCTTCTTCCCAGCAGCGCACTCCCCAATCGAACGGATTCGGAGGGCTTGTTGCCGACGCCTGGGTCGTTTGTCCTGGCACTGCAGCAACTTGAAGGCAGTGCTTCGTCCACTCAGGCCGCCGCGGGAGATGTGGTTGGGCTCGTTGCCCAAGCGAGTCCCATATCCCAGGCGGTCCTTGTCATCCTGCTGCTGTTCTCGGTGGTGGCCTGGGCCATCATCGCGGCGAAGCTGGCTGCTTTCCGGAAGGTGGACCGGCAGACGGCGCAGTTCATCCAGGTGTTCCGCGGCGCGGCCAAGTTCTCGGACGTGCAGTCCGTGTGCGCGTCGCTGGCCGCGAGCCCGTTGGTCGGGATGTTCCTGGCCGGCTACGCGGAGCTGAACGCCCAGCTGCGGCAGTCCCCCACCGCGGCCGGCAGTCCGGGCACCTCGGCGCCACGTCCAACCTTGAAGAGCCTGGCGGCCGTGGACCGCGCGCTGCTGCGCGCCTCGTCTGCCGAGGTGAACAAGCTCGAGAAGCGCGTGACGTTCCTGGCCACGACGGCCAGCAACACGCCGTTCATCGGGCTGTTCGGCACG
>CAZLBU010000239.1:0-392 GCA_964557815.1 uncultured Bifidobacteriaceae bacterium
CGGCCACGACCGAAATCTCGCACGCGAAGTCGATCACGCGCTCGACGACGGCCTCCTGGTGCCCGATCACGCCCCACACGTGCTCGGCCTGCTCGATGGCGGTGATGCGATGCTGTCCCTTGCCGTCGTACCCGAAGGCGGCCGTCTTGACGATGGCGGGCAGGCCGACCGTGCCCAGCGTCACGGCCAATTCGTCGAGCGATTGCACGCGGGCAAACGGCGGGACAGGGAAGCCGCGATCCGCCAGGAACGCCTTTTCGCGTGCACGCTGCTGCGTGATGTGCAGCGCGGCGCCGCTCGGCCGGACCGGCGCGATCTCGGCAGCGGCGGCGGCAGGCGCCGCCGGCACGTTCTCGAACTCGAAGGTCACGAGATCGACGCCGTCCGCGAAT
>CAZLBU010000239.1:402-4419 GCA_964557815.1 uncultured Bifidobacteriaceae bacterium
GTCCACGCCGCCGACGAAGGTGCGGATGGCGTCCAGGTCCTCGTAGTCCGCGGTGATCTCGAGGTCGGCCACCTGGCCGGTGGGCGTGTCGATGCCCGGCGACAGCGTGTGCACGCGGTAGCCCATGCGGCGCGCGGCAAGCGCCATCATGCGGCCCAGCTGGCCGCTGCCGAGCACACCAATCGTGCCGCCGGGGTGGACGATGCGGTTCACGGCAGGCCCGCGGCGCGCACCTTCGAGGCCTGCTCCTCGCGGAACGCGCGAAGCCTGTCGCGCAGATCGGGCCGCGTGGCGGCGAGGATGGCAACCGCGAACAGTCCCGCGTTGGTGGCTCCCGCCTTGCCGATCGCCATCGTGCCCACGGGAACGCCGCCGGGCATCTGGACGATCGAGAGCAGCGAGTCCAGCCCCTGCAACGCCGCGCTCTGCACTGGCACGCCCACCACGGGAAGGACGGTGTGGGCCGCGACCATGCCCGGCAGGTGTGCCGCGCCGCCGGCGCCGGCGATGATCACCTGCACGCCCCGCGCTTCCGCGCCTTGCGCGAACTCCGCCATCCAGACCGGCGTGCGATGCGCCGACACCACGGCCTTCTCGTACGGCACCCCGAAGCGCTCGAGCTCGAGGGCTGCATGAGCCATGGTGTCCCAGTCGGACGTCGATCCCATGATCACGGCCACGAGCGGTGTGGAAGACGACATCGGAACGGAAGTATATTGCAGCCGCGCGCGGCACCCGGCACTCGGCACCCGACAATCGGCACCCCTGCACCCTGCACCCCTGCACCCTGCACCCTGCACCCCTATGGAATGGCTCAACTACCACCACCTGCTCTACTTCTGGATGGTGGCGCGCGAGGGGAGCATCGCGCGCGCGGGCGAACAGCTGCGACTCGCCCAGCCGACCATCAGCGGCCAGATCCGCATGCTGGAGGATCAGCTCGGCGAGAAGCTCTTCCAGCGCTCGGGCCGCAACCTCGTCCTCACCGACGTGGGGCGCCTGGTCTTCGAGTACGCGGACCAGATCTTCGCGCTCGGCCGCGAGATGCTCGACACGCTCAGGGATCGGCCCACTGGCCGACCCATGCGGTTCCAGGTGGGCGTCACCGACGAGGTGTCGAAGATCATCGCCTGCCGCTTCCTTCAGCCGGCCCTGGCGATTCCCTCCCCCGTCCACATCGTCTGCCGCGAAGGCTCGTTGGACAGGCTCGTGGCCGACCTCGCCACTCATGACGTGGACCTGGTCCTGGCCGACGCGCCCATCGGGCCGACCGTGAAGGTGAAGGCGTACAACCACGTCCTGGGCGAATCGCCCATCACGATTTGCGGCGCCCCGAAGCTGGCGGCGTCGTACCGGGCGCGATTCCCCCGGTCGCTCGACGGCGCGCCGTTCATCCTGCCGACCGAAACCAAGACCCTCCGCCGCTCGCTGGATCACTGGTTCGACCGCCAGGGCTTTCGCCCTCGCATCGTCGGCGAGTTCGACGACTCCGCGCTCCTCAAGACGTTCGGCCAGACCGGTGCGGGGCTGTTCGCGGTGCCGACCGCGGTGGAGGCGGAAGTCGTCAGGCAGTACGGCGTGACAGCGGTCGGGCGACTGGAAGACGTGAAGGAGCGCTACTACGCGATCTCGGTGGAGCGCCGACTGAAACACCCGGCGGTGGTGGCCGTGTCGGAAGCCGCACACGGAGTGCTCGCGCCGTCGCGAAGGAAGTAAGGGGCGCCGGTGGCCTTCACATGCGGAAGGGGCGGCGCCCCGGGACGACGCTCCGGGGGATTACGCCGCGAAGGCGCGTGACGCGCGGGCCAGGGCCCTCAGCCGCGCCACGCGGTCCTCCATCGGCGGGTGCGTGGAGAAGAGACGCGTCAACCCGCCCGCACCGGCAAACGGGTTCACGATGAAGAGGCTGGCCGTCGCTGGCCGGGCCGCCTCCGAGGGGATGAGCGCGGTGCCCTGGTGCAGCCGCTCCAGGGCGCGCGCCAGCGATTCCGGGTCCCCGGCGAGACGCGCGCCGAGCTCGTCGGCCATGTACTCGCGCGAGCGCGAGATGCCGAGCTGGATCAGCGTCGCCGCAATCGGCGCCACGATGGCCATCACCAGCGCGCCCATCGGCGAGCCGCCCTGCTCGTCGCTCGACTGCGCGCCACCGAACAGGGCCGAGAACTGCAGGGCGTTGCCGACGAACGACACCGCCGCCGCCATGGCCGCGGCCACCGACGCGACCAGAATGTCGCGGTTGGCGATATGCGCGATCTCGTGCGCGATGACGCCGCGAACCTCCTGGCGCGGCAGCAGGCGCAGCAGGCCTGTCGTCACCGCGACGACGCCGTGCTCGGGGTTGCGGCCCGTGGCAAAGGCGTTGGGCTGTGCGTCGTCCACGAGGTACAACCGCGGCGTGGGGATTCCCGCGCGCGCGGCCAGCTCCCGCACCATGCCGTGCAGCTCGGGTGCCTCCGCGGCGTCGAGCGGCTGCGCGCCGTGCATCCGCAGCACGACGCGGTCGGACCAGAACCACGCGCCGAGGTTCATGGCCAGGGCCAGGGCAACGAACACCGTCATGGCGCCCGGCCCCATCGCGCCGCCGATCGACACCAGGATGGCCGACAGGGCGCCGAGCAGCAGGAACGTCTTGAACGTGTTCATCCTCATCGTCTTTCTGACCTCGGAGGCCAGTATGGAGCCTCCGAACAGTTCGAACAATTAGGATGTTCAGCGCTTATCTATCGGTTTTTTCGAATTCCTGGCAAACCAGTGGACAATGGCGGCATGACGAAGCGGGTTTCCCTCGCGACACTGGTCGTGGTGGCCCTGGGCGGGGCGCTGATGTCGGCCCAGGCGCCGGCCGAGGCGCCGCCCACGCGCATCAGCGTGCCGTACACGCAGTTCACGCTGGCCAACGGGCTACACGTGATCCTCCACCAGGACAGGACGGTGCCCGTCGCGGCGGTGAACGTCTGGTATCACGTCGGCTCGGGCAGCGAGAAGCCCGGCCGCACCGGTTTCGCGCACCTGTTCGAGCACGTGATGTTCGAGGGCTCCGAGCACGTGGCCGAGGGGAACTTCGACAGCTGGCTCGAGGCGGCCGGCGGCAACAACAACGGCTCCACCTCGGTGGATCGCACCAACTACGTCACCGACGTCCCCAGCAACGCCCTCGAGCTGGCGCTCTTCCTCGAGTCGGACCGCATGGGCTACCTGCTGCCCACCCTCACCCAGTCGAAACTCGACGGCCAGCGCGATGTCGTGAAGAACGAGAAGCGGCAGCGTGTGGACAACGCCCCGTACGGCCAGGCGTTCATCGAGCTGGGCGCGATGCTCTATCCGCAGGGCCATCCATACAGCTGGCCCACGATCGGCTCGATGGAGGACCTGTCGGCCGCCACGCTCCCCGACGTCGTGGAGTTCTTCAAGACCTACTACGCGCCGAACAACGCCAGTCTGGTCATCGCGGGCGATATCGAGATCGAGCCCACGCGCCTGCTGGTCGAGAAGTGGTTCGGCGGCATCCCGCGCGGTCCAGCGGCCCCGCCGCTCGCGCCCTCTCCCGCGGCGCTCACGGAGGTGAAGCGCAAGACGCTCACCGATCGCGTGCAGCTGCCGAGGCTCTACCTGGCCTGGCACACGCCGGCGTACTTCGCGCCGGGTGACGCTGCCATGGACATCGTCTCGAACCTGCTGACGGGCGGCAAGAACTCGCGGCTCTACCGGCGCCTCGTGTACGACATGCAGATCGCCCAGGACGTGAACGCCGGGCAGCAGTCGCAGGCGCTCGGCAGCATGTTCCTCGTCGTCGCCACCGCGCGCCCGGGCCACACCCTCGAAGAGATCCAGAAGGTGATCGACGAGGAGATCGAGAAGCTGAAGGAGGCGCCGCCTGATGAGCGCGAGATGACGCGCGCGCTCAACCAGATCGAGGCCTCCTTCTACCAGCGCATGGAGCGCACCGGCAGCTTCGGCGGGAAGGCCGATCAGCTGAATGGCTACTACGTGGCCACCGGCACGCCGGACTACTTCGAG
>CAZLBU010000240.1:0-301 GCA_964557815.1 uncultured Bifidobacteriaceae bacterium
CAGAACCAGTCTATGCGCACCATCCTCACCCTGCTCCTGACCGCCGGCGCCGTTGCCTCGCTTTCTGCCGACTGGCCCATGTGGGGCGGGACGCCGGCGCGCAACATGGTGTCCTCCATGACCGGCGCGCCCACCGAGTGGGACGTGAAGACCGGGAAGAACGTGAAGTGGGTGGCCGAGCTCGGCTCGCAGTCCTACGGCAACCCGACGGTGGGCGGCGGGGTGGTGCTCATCGGTACGAACAACGAGTTGGGCCGCGATCCGAAGCAGGCGGGCGACCGCGGCGTGGTGATGGCCTTCC
>CAZLBU010000240.1:311-4412 GCA_964557815.1 uncultured Bifidobacteriaceae bacterium
CGGGGAGTTCCTCTGGCAGGCGACGTTCGAGAAGCTGTCGTCGGGTCGGGCGAACGACTGGCCGTTCCAGGGCATTGCCAGCTCGCCCCTCATCCTGGACGGTGTCGCCTATTTCGTGTCGAATCGCGGCCAGGTGATCGCGGCGGACCTGGACGGTTTCCACGACGGCTCGAACGACGGGGCGGTCAAGGACGAGAAGCTCACCGGGAAGACGGATCCGGACTTCATCTGGATCTTCGACATGATGGAGGAGGTCGGCTCGTTCCCGCACAACCTCTCGAACTCGTCGCCCGTGGCGCACGGCAACCTGCTGTTCATCAGCACCTCGAACGGCCAGGACGAGAGCCACGTGAACATCCCGTCGCCGAAGGCGCCGTCCATCATCGCGCTGGACCGCACCACCGGAAAGCTGGTCTGGGAGGACAACTCGGTGGAGGACCGCATCCTGCACGGCCAGTGGTCCACGCCGGCCGTGGGCGAGATCGGCGGCGTCCTGCAAGTGGTCCACGCGCAGGGAGACGGCTGGGTGCGTGGCTACGAGGCGCTCACCGGCAAGAAGCTGTGGGAGTTCGACACCAACCCGAAGGACTCGGTCTGGCCGAAGACGCGCAACGAGGTCATCAGCACGCCGGTCATCTACGAGAACGTGGTCTACATCTCGAACGGCCAGGACCCCGAGCACGGCGAGGGCGTGGGGCATGCCTACGCCATCGATGCCACGAAGCGCGGCGACATCACCGAGACCGGGCGGCTCTGGCACTTCGACAAGATCCGCCGCTCCATCTCCACGGCCGCCATCAAGGACGGGCTGATCTACCTGGCGGACTTCAGCGGCTTCTTCCACTGCCTCGATCTCAAGACCGGCCAGCTCCACTGGACGCACGACATGTTCGCGGCCATCTGGGGCTCACCGATGATCGTCGGCGACAAGGTCTACCTCGGCGACGAGGACGGCGACATCGTCGTCGTGGAGCACGGCCGGACGCTGAAGGTGATCGCCGAGCACAACATGGGGAGCTCGGTGTACTCGACAGTCGTGCCCGCCAACGGCGCCCTGTTCGTGATGAATCGGAACCAGCTGTACGCCCTGCAGGAGGGCGCGCAGCTGCAGAAGCCGAGCGCGGCACGGTAGTCCACGGGACAGTTCTGAGGTCCTCAGGTCCTCGGGTTCTGAGGTTCTCAGGTTGTGTCCTTCGTGCCCTTCGTGATTCGTCATCTCCGACGTATGCACCGCCGGGACTTTCTCGTTGCACTTGCTGGACTTGGGATAACGCCCGCGTGGTTGCGCGCGCAGAGCGGCGTGGCGCGGGCGCCGGCGGACGCGTGGCCGCACTTCCGCGGCACGCCGTCGCTCACAGGTATGTCGGCCACGACCATCGCGGCTGAGCCGAAGCTGGCGTGGGCCTGGGAGGGCGGGGAGGCCATCGACTCGAGCGCGGCCATCGTAGACGGAACGGTGTACATAGGGACCGGGACGGGGGAGCTGCTCGCGCTCGGCCTGACGGACGGCAAGCTGCGCTGGCGCTACAAGGCCGGGGAATCCATCGGGGAGTCCTCGCCGGCGGTGGCCGGCGGTCGCGTGTTCATCGGCGACCTCGACGGCGTCGTTCACGCGGTGAATGCCACGGACGGGAAGCCCGTCTGGACCTACAAGACGAAGTCGGAAATCAAGTCGTCACCGGTGGTCGCGGCTGACGTCGTGCTGATGGGGTCGTACGATGGCTCCCTCTATGCGCTCGGGGCTGCCGACGGCAGGCTCCGCTGGTCGTTTGCCACGGACAACTACGTGCACGGCGTGCCGTGCGTCGTGAACGGCGTGGCGCACTTCGCCGGGTGCGACGAGGTGTTCCACGCGGTCCGCCTCGCCGACGGCCAGCAGGCGTGGCAGACCTCGGCCACCGCTTACACCGGCGCGTCGGTCTGCATCGTGGACAACGTGGCCTACTACGGCACGTTCGACAACCAGGTGATTGCGCTGGATCTCGCGAAGAAAACCGTGCGATGGCGCTACGAGCACCCGGACCGCAAGTTCCCGTTCTACTCGTCCGCGGCGTTCGTCGACGGGACCGTGGTGCTGGGCGGTCGTGACCGCATGCTGCACGCGCTGGACGCCGGCACGGGCCGGGCGAAGTGGACCTACATGACCCGTGCGCGGATAGACTCGTCGCCGGCCATCGCCGGCTCGCGCGCCTTCGTCGGCTCGAGCGACGGGCGCCTCTACGCGATCGATCTCGCGACCGGGAAGGTGGCGTGGGAGCACGAGGAGGGCGCGGCGCTCACCAGCTCGCCGGCCCTCGCATCAGGGCGAATCGTCATCGGCACGACCGAGGGACGCGTGCTCTGCTTCACGTAGGGCCGCCCTTCGGGCTGGTGGGCCGTCCGCATCGCTCACGGTGGGCCTGCGCCTCCGGACCGGTAGGACCGCTCCGCGCATTCTCGGGAGGGGTCGACGCTCGACGCGGTTCCCGGTTCCCCGCTCCCGGTTCCCGACGCGCTACTTGAACTCCACGTTGATCGTCGGGCCGTCGATCTTGATGCCCTTGACGTCCTTCAGGTAGGGCTTCACCTCCGACAGCGACGCGCCGGGGCCCACCTTGCTCTGCAGGGCCTGCAGCTTCTCCTGGTCCTGGAACAGCAGCCCGAGGTCCATCTCCATCAGGGTGAGGCGCGAGCCGCTCACGTACTCCGCGTTGGTCTTCACGATGGATCCCATCACCTCGAGGTCGATGGCGACCTTGAAGCCCTCGAACATGCTCTTCACCATGTTCATCACGGCGGGGTCGGACATGTTCGGGCCGCCCTGCGGCATGTCGGGCTTCGCGTTGCTGGCGGGCTTGTCCTGGATCTGGACGGTCAGGAGCGAGGTCGCGCCGTTCCGCGTCAGCGTGAACTTCACAGGGTTCTCGACCGGCGGCGGCTCGGATGAGAAGGCGCCGGTGGTGCTCCCGCTCATGCTCGGGTCCTGGCTCACCTGCACCTGGTTGATGTCGTCGAAGGAGAAGACGGCCTTCACGCCCTCGAAGGTGCCCGACTTGGCGGGCTCGGCCGAGACCAGGCGCACGCCCTTGCCCATCCGCTCGGCGGTGCGCTTCAGGTCTGCCTCGTTCACGGGATTGGAGGACTGCCCGGGCGCCGTCATGCCCGGCATCATCGCCTTCATCGCACCCGTGTTCACCAGCGTGGTCTGCTCGACCGTGCCGCTGCCATCGGGCTTGATCTTGATGAGCGTCGCGCTGTTGATGCAGCCGACGAGGGTGACCGACGCCGCGACGAGCAGCAGGGAACGGACAGTGCGCATGTAACCTCCAAGTCAGGGGCGCGTGCCGTCCATCATACCTATACTGGAGGCCATGGGTCGCGAGGGCGAGGGGCGCACGGCGCTGGTGACGGGCGCCTCGGCCGGCATTGGCCGGGCGTTCGCAGAGCTGCTGGCGGCGCGCGGATACGGGCTGGTGCTGACCGCGCGGCGGGTCGAACGGCTCGAGGAGCTGGCGGTGGCCCTGGGCCAGCGTCACCGCGTCCCCGTGCACGTGATTGCCGCCGATCTGGCCGACCCGGCGGCCCCGGCCGCCATCGTCTCGGACCTGCAGGCGCGGGGCCTCCAGGTGGACGTGCTCGTGAACAACGCGGGGTACGGGCTGCCCGGGCGTTTCGACCGGCCCGCGTGGGCCGAGCACGAGCGGTTCCTGCGGGTGATGAGCACCGCGGTCTGCGAGCTCACTTACCGGCTGCTGCCCGGGATGATCGAGCGGCGCTGGGGCCGCATCATCAACGTGGCGTCGCTGGCGGGCCACCTGCCGGCGCCGGCGGGGCACACCTTGTACGCGGCCACCAAGGCGTTCCTGATCCGATTCTCCGAGGCGCTGCACGCCGAGCGCGCCCACGAGGGCATTCACACGACGGCGCTCTGCCCGGGCTTCACCTACAGCGAGTTCCACGATGTCACGGGGACGCGCGCGCAGGTGAGCCGGATGCCCGCCGTGCTGTGGATGGACGCGCCCGCCGTGGCCGCGCACGGCTACGACGCGGTGATGCGGGGCGAGCCGGTCCACATCACGGGCCGCGTGAACCGGGGAATCGCGTGGCTGTCCCGGGTCCTGC
>CAZLBU010000241.1:0-4409 GCA_964557815.1 uncultured Bifidobacteriaceae bacterium
GGGTGACGACGACCGTCCATCCGGGCCGGGCCAGGTCCCGGGCCGTCCGGCGGGCGGCCTCCACCCGCTCGAACAGGCCGAACACCGTCGATCCCGAGCCGGACATCGCCGCAAACGCGGCCCCGGCATCGAGCAGCGCCTGCCGGATGCGGCCGATCGTCGGGTGGTGCCGGATCACCGGGGCCTCGAGGTCGTTCCTGAGCGACGCCGCCCAGGCCGGCCACCCCGCGGGCGTGGGCCGGCGGGCGGGCTCCTTGCGGGTGCGACGCGGCTCCTGGTCGAACCATCCATAGGCTTCCGCCGTGGCGACGCCAAACCCGGGGCGAATGAGGACGACATGGACCCGGGGCAGATCGGCCAGGGGATAGATGTCGTCGCCGCGGCCCAGGCCGAGCGCGGTGCCGCCGACCAGGAAGAACGGCACGTCGGCGCCCAGCGTCGCGGCCAGGCGGTGGAGCGTCGCGGCATCGAGCCCGAGCCTCCACAGCCGGTTCAGGCCGATCAGCGTGGCGGCCGCATCGGCGCTGCCTCCGCCAAGGCCAGCCTCGGATGGAATGCGTTTGCGCAGGTCAATAGTCACGCCGCGCGGTTCGCCGCGCCCTCCCCGCCCCGTGCGCCACAGGAGCGATGCCGCCCGCCACGCCAGGTTGCGTCGATCCGTCGGCACCAGGGGATCGTCGGCCGTAATCGCGAGCGGCCCGCGCGTGCTGGTCAGCGTGACCTGGTCGGCGAGCGCGAGTGACTGGAAGACCGTGCGCAGGTCGTGATAACCGTCGGCACGCAGGCCGAGGATTCGCAGGTCGAGGTTGACCTTCGCGAACGCGGGAAGCGTGAGCGTCATGGCGTGCGCAGGGGCGCGACCGATCGCAGTTCCTCGATGGTCATCGGCTCGGTGTCCGGCGGAATAGCGACGTCGAACGCGGCGGCGTCGATGGCGGTGTTCACCTCGAGCTGCTGCACCCGCGCCATCAGGTCCACGGCGCCGTCGGTGGACCGGAGGCGGACGGTGCGTGGAAACCCGCCGACGGTTTCCGCATAGTCGGCGCGCCAGCCTCCGCCGTCCACCGCGGCCACCTTCCATCTGCCCGCCTGCTCGCGCAGGTAGACGGTGCGGTCGCCAGCAGCCGATATCGCGCGCCATCCGCCGGGCCACTGCCGGCCGTCGGTGACCGCTCCGCCCGCCCCGAGGCAGCCCGAGAGGGCGTGCAGGAGATCGTCGGCGCCGAGGGCAAGGCCCGTGAACCGCTGCAGCACCTCGGCCACGGTGGTGGGCTCGAGGACACGGCGATCCCGCGGCAGCAACAGCGTGGCGCGCTCGTCGCGCGCGGCCAGAATGAAGAGCGGTGCGCCGAACGGCGCGAGGCCCTCGAGTCGCGCGGCGCCGCCGCGCTCGAGCCCGGTGATGACGCGGCCGCGGAGCTTCTCGTCACCCGCCCGACCCGACAGGCCGAGTTCCATGGTCATGGTCCGAAGACCGGCGCAGTGCGCCGTGGCGCCCTCGAAGATGGCGGGCGCATCGCCGGCGATGGAAGAGGCGCCGGAGGGGCGCGGCGGCAGGCGCGCGGCGCACGAGGCGCCCACGAGGAGCGCGACGGCCAGCAGCAGGGTCCTGATGCTACCGCCGGCGCTGGGCATCCTTGATCTTCTTGTCGATGGCGTCGCGGTCGATGGACTCGCCGTCGCCGGCCAGCGCGCGCTGCCAGGCGGCCATCGCCTCGGCCCATTTGCCCTGCCGGGCCAGCACGTCGCCGTGGTGATCCTGGATCACCGAGTTCGCGGGCAGGGCCGTGGCCGCGCGAGCCAGGGGGCCGTCGGCCTCGGCCACCTTCCCCTGCTTGAAGAGCGCCCAGCCCAGGCTGTCCAGGTACGCGGGATTGTCGGGCTCCACCTTGAGCGCACGCTCGATGAGCGTCACGGCTTCGGGTGTGCGATCGGTCTTGTCGGCCAGCAGGTAGCCGAGGTAGTTCAGCGCGACGGCGTCCAGCGGATCCCGCTCGATCATCGTGCGCAGCTCGCGCTCGGCGTCGCCCAGGCGGCCCGACTCGTCGTACAGGCTGACGAGCCTCAGGGCGAACTCCTGATCCTCCCCGAACGCTTCCTGCGCCTGCCGCACCACCTTCACAGCATCGTCGTAGCGCTTCTCGGCCTCGTAGGCGTCCGCGAGCGCGAGCGCCAGCTGTGGGCTGCGCGACTCGGCCTTGATGGCGTCCTCGAGAAACGAGATGGCCTCGGAGCCGCGCCCCAGCCGCGACAGCGCCTGCGCGCGGAGTCGGATGAGCCGCGCATCCTCGGGGTCGCGCTTGATCCCCTCGCCCGCGACGGATGCCGCACGCTCGTACTGGCGCGCCGCCACGAGGCCCTGCGCCAGGTAGAGGTCGTAGAGCGTGTCGGCGGGCGCGAGCGTCCGCGCCTGGCTGAACGCGGCTATCGCGGCGTCGTACGCGCCGAGCTGCTGATGCGCCAGCCCGAGCTGCGCCAGTGCCATCGCGGCGTCGCCCTCGCGGCCCTTGGCGCGGGTAGCCGCCTCCTTCGAGAGCGGCGTGAGCAGTTCGACCACCTGACGGTACTGGTAACGGTCCGACAGCGCGCGCGACAGCGCGTTGAGCCCGGCGATGCTGGCGGGCTCGATGGCGAGGATGCGGCGGGCCGCGTCCTCTGCGCCCTCGCTGTCGTTCAGCTGCCGCGCGGCCGTGGACATGAGGTACAGCAGCCGCGTGTCGTTCGGGCTGCCCTTGAGCATCTCGGCCAGCGTGTCCTTCGCACGGGCCGCGCCGACACCACCCGGCACGTTGAGGAGCGCCGACACGTAGCGCAGGCGCAGGTCGCGGCTGGGCGACCGGACGCCCTCGATGGCCTGACCGAACGCCCCGGCGGCGGCGGCCCAGCGCCCCAGCCGCTCGTACAGGTCGCCGAGCGACACGTAGTAGCGCGGGTTGATCTCGGCGGCCTGCGCCAGGGCCTCGGCGGCCTCGAACATCTGCCCCTTCGATCGGCGCGCGTCGGCCAGCAGGACGAACGGCTCGGCCACGTAGGGCGCCTGCTGGGCGACCTTCTCGAGCTCGGCGATCGCCGCGTCGGTCTCGCCCGATCGGAGCAGGAGGCGGCCGAACGCCAGCTGCAGGCTGAGGTCGGTCGCCATGGCCGGCGACGAGCGGATGGCCTTGAGGTGCTCGAGCGCCTTCGACCGAAGGGAGTCCGGCGTCTCTCCGGGAGGCGGCGGCGCCGCACCCTCGGACCACGCCGAGAAGACGAGGCCGAGAATCCGGTGCGCCTCGACGTTGTCCTTGCCGATGGCCAGCGCCTTCTCGGCGGCGTCACGCGCGGGCCCCGCCTCGTTCCGGCGCGCGTGCAACGCCGCTCGCTCCGCGAGGATCTCCGCGGAGCCGGGGTCCAGCTTCTGCGCACGCTCCAGCGCGGCAAGCGCGCCGGCACTGTCGCCGTCGGCCTCCAGGCGGCGCGCCATCATGAACTCGTAGTACGCCTGTGCCGACGGCGAGGCCTGCGTGGGGGCCGGCGGCTGCGCGAACGCCGGCCACGCGAGCGTGAACAGGACGAGGGCCGCCGCGGCGGGCGTGAGGCGCATGACCAGATTCTGACCCAGTCCCCCAGCGGTGTATAGTCCTCTTATGCCCGTGGACAAGGAGCTGCTCGAGATCCTCGCATGCCCGGCCTGCAAGACGCCGGTCAGGCTGGTCAACGACGGCACCGCCCTCAAGTGCGACACATGTCACCGCGTGTATCCGATCAGGGACGACATCCCGGTGATGCTCATCGACGAGGCCACGGTCGAGCCCTGAATCCGCGCCGCATCCTGCTGGTCCGCCTGCGCCTCATCGGCGATGTCGTCTTCACGACGCCGATCGTGCGCGCCCTGAAGCGCCGGTTCCCCGACGCGCACATCACCTATCTCGTGGAAGCCGCCGCCGCGCCCGTGGTGCGGCACAGTCCTCACATCGACGAGCTCGTCATTGTCGAGCGCCCCCGCGGATGGGAACGCGTGCGGTACGACTGGGCACTCGCCAGGCGCCTGCGACGCGAGCGCTTCGACGTGGCCATCGATCTGCACGGAGGCCCGCGCGCCGCCTGGCTCACGCGCGCGTCCGGTGCCCCGACACGTGTCGGGTACGCGATGCCAGGCCGCGAGTGGGCCTACACGACACGCGTGCGCTGGACTCCGTCGCTCCTGCCGCCCCGCCACTCGGTGCTGAACCAGTGGGACCTGCTCTCACCGTTCGGCATCGGCACGGCGGATCCAGCCGTGGACGCCGTGGAGATGCCGCTCGATCCGGCGGCCGCTGCTCGGGTGGACGAGCGCCTCCGGGATGCGGGCGTACCTGCCGAGGCCAGGCTGGCCGTGCTGCACGTGAGCGCCGGTAACCCCTTCCGCCGCTGGCCTGCCGACCGCTTCC
>CAZLBU010000242.1:0-4382 GCA_964557815.1 uncultured Bifidobacteriaceae bacterium
GACATCTTCGGCACGATCACACCGCAGGCGGCCGCCAGCGGCGCAAGGACGATGGAAACCTTGTCGCCGACGCCCCCGGTGCTGTGCTTCCCCACCTTGATGCCAGGGAGGGTCGACAGATCCACCCGATCGCCGCTGGCCACCATGGCGCGCGTGAGCAGGGCCGTCTCCTCGGCCGTCATGCCGCGCAGGACGATGGCCATCAGCAGCGCCGCGGTCTGGTAGTCGGGCCACGCGCCGGTGGAGACGCCCCGCACGAAGATGTCGATGGCCTCGGGAGACAGCGGCTGGCCGTCGCGCTTCGCGCGGATGATGTCGACGGCGCGCATAGATCGGACGGCGGGCAGTATACCGCCGGGCCCAACAGCCGGTAAAATCGTCCCGCGACTCCATGTCCAGCGCCAGAACGCCCGACCCCATGAGCGCAGAAGCAGCCAGCCGGCTCATGGAGTTCGCACGCGCGTGCAAGGCCGCCACGCGCATCGTCTCGATGTACCCGCCGACGCATCCGGCCATCCAGAGCGCGCTGCAGCGGATGGTGACGGCCGGCGCCGAGGCCACCAGCGGGGGGACGTTCACGGTGACCGTGCGCCCCGATGCCCTGCTCGTGGACGGCCGCGGCCTCGCCAAGCCTGAAGGCGCCGTCAGCGACCTCGCGGTGCTCCTCCACCAGCATCAGGTCGGCGAGCTGGCGCTGCTGGCGCCGCTCACGGCCGGCGCCTGGCACATGTTGCTGTCCCTGCTGGCCATGCCGCCCGAGGACGTGCGCGGCGAGGGCGGCATCGCGCGCGCGTGGCAGCCGGCCGGCGGCGGCCCGATCGAGATTCGCGAGATCGACTACGCGGAGGTCCTCAAGGAGCGGACCGAGGGGACGGGCATCCATGCCTCCTGGGAGGAGCTGATCGAGAGCTGTCTCACGGGCGACACGCGCGGCGCGCTCGACGAGAAGTCCCTCGCCTCTCTGCTCGAGATCGCCCGCGATCCCCACCGGCTCGGCGAGTTCATCAACCGCCTGCAGGAGCGGGCGCGCGCCGTGGGGCTCGCCTCCGACGTGCAGAAGCAGTCCCTGCGCCGGGTCCTCATCGGACTCGCCAACTACGCAGCGCAGGTCAACCCCGACGAGTTCGACGCGGTGATGAACAACGTGGCGGAGGGGACCACGCGCCTGACGCCCGAGCTGCTGCTCGGGCTGCTCAGCAGCTCCGCGCCCGCGGACGCCGACGGCGGCGCGCCGGAGACCAGCACCGCCGACGGCGACACGACGGGCGTCGATCTGGGCGGTGAGCTCCGTGCGCGGTTCACCGAGGAGATGCTCGGTGCCTTCGTCGCTGAGAACGTGGTGCGCGACCGCGGCGCCACCGGCCGGCTCGCCGAGGCGTTCAATGCCCTGGCCACCGAGGATTCGCAGCGGCGGACCGCGCTGGCGCTGGCCGAGGAAAGGGTCTCGATGTCGTCGCTCGGGGCCGACCCGCGATTCAACGACATCTGGGCGTCCGCGATGTCCATGCTGATGTCGTACAACGACGCCGACTACGTGCCCGACGCGTACGACCGTGAGCTGACGAGTGCCCGGGAGATGGCGGTCGAAGTCGAGCAGGTCAGCGACGATCCGCCCGATCGCATCGCGGCCTGGCTGTCGACCGTGGCCGACGACGACCTCCGCGCCCTCGACCAGCAGATGCTGGTGGATCTGCTGCGCCTGGAGGACCGTCCCGACGCCTGGGCCTCGGTGCTGGAGATCGCCATCACCCGCCTCGAGCAGCTGGTGCTCGTAGGCGACCTTCCGTTGGCCGGCGACCTGGCGGTGGCCATCGGGGGCATCGCGCGTGATCTGCACTCGCCGTTCGCAGGCCAGGCCAGCGGCGCCATCGATCGCCTGGCCGGGGGAGCACTGGTCAGGAACCTGATGCTCTACATGCGCCAGGCCGGCGATCAGGAGATGCCGCAGGTGGATCGGCTGTGTGCGGCGCTGGGGCCGGTTCTCGTGCCCCCCCTGGCGGCCGCGCTGGTCGGCGAGGAGAGCCGGCTCGCCGTGCGGAGGGCGAAGGACGTCCTCATCGGCTTCGGCGACGCGGCCAGGGCGCCGGCGAAGGCCCTCAGGAACTCGACGAACCCTGCGGTACGGCGCGCGGCGATCGAGTTGCTCCGCGCCGTCGGGGGTGAGGATGCCCTGCCCGACCTGCGGACCCTGCTCGACGACGCCGATCCGCACGTGCAGCGGGAAGCCCTGCGGGCCATCGTCCACATCGGCAGCAACGAGGCATACGCCATGCTCGCGGACGCCCTGAAGGCTGGCGACTCGAGCGCCCGCGAGGCCATCATGCATGCCCTGGGGTCGCTGCACGACGAGAGGGCCGCGCCGCTGCTCGCCCACATCCTCAGGCAGTCCGACTACCGCGGCGCCGCAGAGACGGCGTACCGCTCGGCCATCGAAGCGCTGGGCCGCTGCGGGTCGCATCCGGAGGGCATCCAGGCCCTTCGGGACGTCCTCCACCGCGGGGAGTGGTGGGCACCGGGCCGGACATCCCGCCTCCGCGGCGCGGCCGCGATGGCCTTGTGGGCCACCGCCTCGACGGCGGGCGACGAGGTCCTTCAGGATGCCAGTCTCAACGGCTCACGCGGCGTCCGCACCGCGGCCGCACGTGCGATGTCGATGCCGCGCCGGACACAACCGGCAGGAGGGACCGAGTAATGGAACCCGCCCGCCAGTTGCGCGTGGCCGAGGAGTTCGTCCGCCGGTTCGCCGCCGCCCTGCGCGGCGCGCAGCTCTACACGCCGGGCCACCCCTTGGTCACGCGGGCCCTCGCCGCCCTCGCCGACTCGACGGCCCAGCTGCTCGCCGACCAGCCGAGCGTCGCCATGGGTCTGGTCGGCCATGAAATCGTGGTGGGCGAGGTCCCCCTGCCGCGCGCCGCCGAGAACTACGGGGAGCTCATGCGCCGGTTGAAGCGCCTCGGTATCGAGCGGATCGCGTTCGATCGCGGCGTGACACCGGACGAGCTCACGACGCTGACCCTGACACTCAGCCATCCCGAGCGCGCCGTGGGCCAGTCCGCGCCCGGCGCCGCGCCCCCTGAGGCGCTCGATACGCTCAATCGCCTGCTCCACATCCGCGTCGGGCGCATCAAGGTGGACGAACGCGTCGACACGTCCGCGGCCGACATCGCCGCCATCCGGCGGCTCTATGTCGAGGCCTCGGCCGTCGCCGAGGAAGTCTGGGAGGCCGCCAAGAACGAGGGCGCTCCCGACCCCCGGCAGGCGCGGACGCTCATCGAGCAGCTGTCGCAGGCCGTCGCCCAGAACCGCACGGCGCTGCTCGCGCTCACGGCGCTGAAGGAGTACGACAACTACACGTTCACGCACATGGTGAACGTGTCCATCCTGACCATGGCGCAGGCCAGGGCCCTCGGCATCGACGGGACGCTCCTCCGCGAGTTCGGCCTGGCTGGGCTCATGCACGACATCGGCAAGGTCCGGACACCGGCGGAAATCCTCCGGAAACCCGATCGCCTCACGGAAGACGAGATGTCCGTGATGCGCCGGCACGTGGTGGACGGCGCCGAAATCCCGTCCATCGCCCCGGTGGTCGCGTTCGAGCACCACCTGCGCGCCGACGGCACCGGGTATCCCGTCGGCGTGTCGCGCGCGAAGCTGAACCTGGCCACCATGCTCTGCAGCATCGCCGACGTGTACGACGCGATGCGGTCCCAGCGCGCCTACCAGGGGTCGCTCCCGACCGAGCGGATCCTCGAGGTGATGAGGCGCGCGGACGGGCACCAGTTCGATCAGCACCTCGTCCGCCGGTTCACGCAACTGCTCGGGATCTACCCGCCCGGAAACCTGGTCCAACTGGATGACGGGGCCATTGCCGTGGTGCTGCAGGTGCATGCGCCGGATCCCCATCGCCCGCGCGTGCGCGTGATCATGGACGGCAAACGACGCCGCCTGACGACGCCCGTGGACATCAACCTGTTCGAGGAACCGGCCGATCCGACGCGGGCACGCCGGATCGTCGCCCCCCTCGACCCTGCCGAATTCGGCATCGATCCGCTCGGCTACCTCTAGGCCAGACCTCCGTGCCCCAACCACCGAGGTGAAGATGCCCTTCGTTCGCCGCCTGGCCGCGGGCGGGATCCTGCTCGTGCTCCTCGGCGCGCTGCCGCCGCCCGCCGCACAGACGGCGGCTGCGCCCCGCCTGCTCGTCGTCCTCGTCGTGGACCAGATGCGCTTCGACTACATCGAGCAGCTGCGCCCCCGCTGGACGCGAGGGTTGAGGCGGCTGGTCACCGAGGGTGCCGTCTTCGAGCGCAACTCCTACCCGTATCTCCAGACCGTGACCTGCGCCGGCCATGCGACCATCGGCACCGGCATGTTCCCGGCCA
>CAZLBU010000243.1:0-4380 GCA_964557815.1 uncultured Bifidobacteriaceae bacterium
TTCCTGGAGGCCATGGTGCCGGCCGGGACGGCGTTCGCGCGGTCGCGCTCCAACGGGAAGGTGCGGCTGGCGGCCATCGAGATGGTGCACGGCTCGGCGGGCGCGACGGCGATTGGCGCCCAGAAGCATCTCTGGTCGCCGGAGAAGACCGGGTCGGCGTTCGACCTGAGCCCGAGCAGCCTCGCGCCGCTCGAGCCCTGGCGCGAGCACCTGACCATCATCAGCAACACCGACGTGCGCAACGCCGAGGCGTTCACGCCGCCCGAGATTGGCGGCGACCACTTCCGCTCGAGCGCGGTGTTCCTCACTCAGGCGCACCCGAAGCAGACGCAGGGCTCGGACGTCTACGTCGCCACGTCGCTGGATCAGCTCTACGCGCAGAAGTACGGGCAGGACACGCCGATTCCGTCCATGCAGCTCTGCATCGAGAACGTGGACCAGGCCGGCGGCTGCGCCTACGGCTACGCCTGTGTCTACACCGACACGGTGAGCTGGGCGTCGGCCACCGAGCCGCTGCCGATGGTGCGCGATCCGCGCGCCGCGTTCGACATGCTCTTCGGCGTCGGCGCCACGCCCGAGCAGCGCGCCGCGCGCCGGAAGGCCGACAAGAGCATCCTCGACTGGGTCACCCAGGAGGTGGCGCAGCTCAAGCAGAGCCTGGGGCCGGTGGACCGCGCCCGGCTGGCCGACTACCTGGACGACGTGCGCGAGATCGAGCGGCGCATCCAGCGCGTCGAAGCCGCCAACGCGAGCGGCGAGCCGCGCGAGCTGCCGATGGCGCCGATGGGCGTGCCCGACGCGTTCGACGAGCACGTCAAGCTGATGTTCGACCTGCAGGCCGTGGCCTTCGCCTCGGACATCACGCGCGTCTTCTCGTTCAAGATGGGCCGCGACGGCTCGAGCCGCGTCTACCCGGGCAGCGGCGTGAAGACGGGCTTCCACCCGGCGTCGCACCACCAGGATCGCGAGGATCGCATCCTCGAGTTCGAGAAGATCAACCGGTACCACATCAGCCTGCTTCCGTACTTCCTCGAGAAGCTGAAGAACACGCCGGACGGCGACGGGACGCTGCTCGACAACACGATGATCATCTACGGGTCGCCCATGGGCAACTCGAACGTCCACAACCACAAGCGCTGCCCGCTGTTCCTGGCCGGCCACGCCGGCGGGGCGCTCAAGGGCAACCTGCACATCAAGGCGGCGGACGGGACGCCCATGGCCAACCCGATGCTGTCGATGCTCCACATCCTCGGGCTCGACGACCTCAAGAGCTTCGGCGACTCGACGGGCGCAATGGACCTCAATGCCGTCGGTGCCGAGACGACGACGGCATCGTCCATTGCCGATTGATGATTGGCGATTGACGATTCATCGGGCGATTGGCGATTGGGGCATTGCGCATTCGTTGATTGGCGCATTGGGGCATTGGGGCATTGGGGGCATTGGGGATCGATGCCGCCAGGCGCTGATGCCGTGAGAGGGAGACGCTGATGGCACGTCGGATGATGTGGGCGCTCGGCCTGGCGGTGGCCCTGGGGGTGGCAATGGTGAGCGCCCAGGCGACCACGGTTCTCGAGGCCGCGCGCCATGGCGACAAGGATGCCGTCCGCGCGCTCCTCAAGCAGGGCGTGGACGTGAACGCGGCCGAGGGCGACGGGATGACCGCCCTGCACTGGGCGGCGCGAGCGGGCGATGCCGAGCTGGTGCAGATGCTGCTCTACGCCGGCGCCAACGTGAAGGCCGCCACCCGCCTCGGCGCCTACACGCCGCTGATGATGGCCGCGCAGGCCGGTCATTCGACGGTCGTGGCGGCGCTCGTCTCGGGAGGCTCGGACGTCAAGGCCACGTCCACCACCGGCACCACGCCGCTGATGTTCGCGGCGCAGTCCGGCGATCCGCGGACGGTGACGATGCTCATCGAGGGTGGCTCGGACGTCAACGCCCGCGAGACCGCGATGGAGCAGACGCCGCTCATGTTCGCGGCGGCCTACAACCGCGTGGACGTCGTGAAGCTGCTCATCGCGCGCGGCGCCGATATCAAGGCCACCTCGAAGGTCGTGGATCTCACGAAGCTGAGCAGCCCCGAGGAGGAGTTCTTCCGCCGGCGGGCCGCGCAGCAGCCCCAGGGGAGCGGGCCGCGCCCGCCCGACGTGCCCGGCCTCACGCGGCAGTTCCGCTACAACGAGCTCGTGGGTACCTCCGGCGGCTTCTCGCCCCTGCACTTCGCCGTGCGGCAGGGGCACGCCGACGTGGTGAAGGCGCTCGTCGAGGCCGGCGCCGACGTCAACCAGCTGAACCCCGGCGACAAGTCCACGCCGCTCATCGTGGCCGTCGTCAACGGGTATTTCGACATCGGCCGGTACCTCCTGGACAAGGGCGCGGACCCGAACCTGGCGAGCGACAACGGCGTCGCCCCGCTCTACGCCACGCTCAACGTGCAGTGGGCGCCGAAGGCGCTCTACCCGCAGCCGCGCGCGTACCTGCAGCAGCAGATCACCTACCTCGACTTCATGAAGATCCTGCTGGAGAAGGGCGCCAACCCGAACTCCCGCCTCAAGCGGAAGGTGTGGTACTCGGGCTACAACTTCGACCTCGCGGGCGTGGACGAGATCGGCGCCACGCCGTTCTGGCGCGCCGCGTACGGCGGCGATGTCGAGGCCATGAAGCTGCTCGTGGCCCACGGCGCAGACCCGACGATTCCCACCATCAAGCCGGCCGGCCGGCCGCGCACGGGCGACGGGGACCGCTTCAACATCCAGGACGTGTCCGGTATCCCGCCGGTGCCGGTGGGCGGCCCCGCGGTCACCCCGCTCCAGGCGGCTGCCGGCGTCGGCTACGCCGAGGGCTTTGCGGCCAATTCGCATCGTTACGCCCCCAGCGGGCTGCTGGCCGCGGTGAAGTACCTGGTGGAGGAAACCGGCGCCGACGTGAACGCCGCCGACCACGAGGGCAACACCGCGCTGCACCACGCGGCGGCGCGCGGCGACGTGGAGATGATCAAGTACCTGGTCTCGAAGGGCGCCGACGTGAAGCGCGTGAACCGCGAGGGGCAGACGACGGCGGACATGGCCAACGGCCCCGTGCAGCGCACGCAGCCGTTCCCCGAGGCCCTGAAGCTGCTCGAGAGCCTGGGCGCGAAGAACAACCACAAGTGCGTGTCCTGTTGACGTGAACACGGATCACGGGGACGCGGAGGGTGGATCCGCAGATTCCGCAGATGGGCTCGGGGGAGTTGGCGAACCGCGACGCCGGCCGCGCTGGTTGTCGTCCGTCACACCCACCCTCGCGTCATCCGCGTCGTCTGCGCGTCCCATCCCTCTGCGTCATCCTTTCTGCCCGTGACGATCGGAGTGCGATGAAGCGACGAGTACTGCGCCACCTGCCACAGCGATCGCGGCAAGGCCGGCGGCCTCTCGCTGGGGTCCTTCGACGCGGCCAATCTCCTCGATCACGCGCCGGTCGTCGAGAAGATGATCCGGAAGCTGCGCGCCGGCATGATGCCCCCGGCGAACGCGAAGCGGCCGGAACCGGCGGCCATCCAGGCGCTGGCGGCTGCCTTCGAAACCACCATCGACCGCGCGGCGGCTGCCAGCCCGAACCCGGGTTCGAGGCCCTCGCAGCGGCTGAACCGCGCGGAGTATCAGCGCGCCGTCCGCGACCTGCTGGGCATCGAGGTGGACATCACCGCGTTCCTGCCCGCCGACACCATCAGCGACGGCTTCGACAACGTGGCCGACTCGCAGGTCATCTCGACGACGCTCATGGAGGGCTACCTCCGGGCGGCGAGCCAGATCAGCCGCCTGGCCGTGGGTGATCGCAACGCCTCGCCCAGCACCACGACCTGGAAGGTGCCGCGCACCGCGTCGCAGATGCGGCACGTGGAGGGCGCGCCCCTCGGCACGCGCGGCGGGCTGTCGGTGACCCACGTGTTCCCGGCGGACGGGGAATACGTCTTCAAGATCCTGTTGCACTCGGGCCCGACGGGAGACCTGTTCGGCGGCCCGTACGCGGGCGAGCAGATCGACCTGTCCATCAACGGTGAGCGCGTCGCGCTCATCGACATCAACCCGCGGATGAACGAGCAGGACCCGAACGGGCTGAACATCTTCTCGAAGCCCATCCACGTGAAGGCCGGCCCGCAGCGCGTCTCGGCCGCGTTCATCGCACGCTTCGACGGCCCGGTGGACGACCTGATGATGCCGGTCGAGCACACGCTGGCCGACACCAACATCGGCGAGGTCTTCGGGACGACCGCCCTCCCGCATATCCGCGACTTCGCCGTGACGGGCCCGATGACGGTAACCGGCGTGTCCGACACGCTGAGCCGGCGGATGATCTTCACGTGCCGACCGACCGCCGCCGCCGAGGAGCGCCCGTGCG
>CAZLBU010000244.1:0-4366 GCA_964557815.1 uncultured Bifidobacteriaceae bacterium
GCGCCGCCGCCCCGTCCCGGCGGGCTATCGCGGCAGCACGCGCGCGCCGGTGAGGAACCGGCGGTAGCTCGCGTACTCGGTGACGGTGCGCAGCCGTGGCTGTCCCGATCCGCGGGTGATGCGCAGCTGCGTGGACGAGACCGGCAGCACAAGCGTTTCGTCCGGGTCCGTGAAGGTAATGGGCTTGAAGCGGATGGAGGTGTCCATGCGCTCGAGCGTGAACTGAGGTTCGACGTTGGGACGCCGCGCGAGCCGCCTCGGCATGGGAATCTCGACCAGACCTGAAAGGCCCTGGTCCAGCCGCAGGACCTCATGCGTATCGGGGTCGATCCAGATGCGCCCGCGGACACCACCTTCCACGCTGTAGCTGATGCAGTCCTCCTTGCCCTCGACCTCGCTCACCTCGACGGTGACCGGCGTGGTGAGCCGATAATCGACGACGAGGACGACCCGGCCGTCGACTTTCTGCGGCCTGGCCAGCGAGAACACGTAGTCGCGCCGCTGCTCGGGCAGCAGCATCGAGAGCGGTTGCGTTTCGGACGCGTTCTGCTCCGGCGTGGTGCAGTTGTCGTGGTCGTTCTTCCGGGGCCGGTGCCCATTCACCCTGAGCAGCTGGCGCAGCGTCTTCGCCTCGACCGGCTGGACCGAATCGAGCAGCGGATCCCACGAGAGACGAAGCTCCGATTCGACGACGCGCGCGAAGCCGTCGGCGGTGAGCCCGGAGTTGAGTGGCTGGAGGCGAACCGTCTCGACGCAGATGAGGCTCTGCGCACGCGCGAAGTACTCGGCCACCTTCTCGCCGGCGCGCGCGAGGATGGTGCCAAGGTCCACGGCCCCCTCGCGTGGCTGGGCGCCCACGGCGACAACGGAGGCGCCCGCGAGCAACGCCACCATCGCACCGACGCGCGCACCCCAACGTCGCATCGCGCGGATTATAGCTACGCGGCCGGCGCGTTCAAGTCTCTTTGAGCGCCGCGCGCGGGCGAGCCCCGAATTGTCTCCGGATGTCACGTGGCGCTGGCCGTCGAGGGCGAATCGGCGCATAATCCGCGCATGTCACTGCCTTCCTCCTCGCGACGTGCTTTCCTGGCGGCCACTGGTGCCGCTGCCGCATCCGTGTGGATACCGCGTCCCGTGAAGGGGTACTCCCCCGCCGAGATTCGAGCCGTGAGCCTCGACGATGTCGGCATCTCGAAGTGGGAGATCGACACGCCGGCGCTCTGCGTGGATCTCGACCGCCTCGAGCGGAACATCGCGAAGATGCAGGCCGCCGTGAAGAAGAACGGAATCGCCACGCGGCCGCATGCCAAGACCCACAAAACCGCGGCCATCGCGCGCCTGCAGCTGGCCGCGGGCGCCATCGGCATCTGCACGGCGAAGCTGAGCGAGGCCGAGGCGCTCTTCGCCGAGGGCATCGAGCCGACCTGCATGACCACCAGCAATCTGTCGCCTCGAAAGATCCGGCGCGCGATGCAGCTGGCGAAGGCGAACCATCAGTTCATCCAGGCCGTGGACGAAGCACAGAACGCGCGGGACCTCTCGGCAGCCGCGCGCGAGGCCGGCGTGACCGCCGACATCGTCGTGGACGTCGCGGTGGGAACTCGCAGCGGCATCACACCGGGCGACGATGCGGTGGCGCTGGCAAAGCTGGTGGACACCCTTCCGAACTTGAAGCTGCGCGGGCTGCTCTCGTACGATGGCGGCGCGCAACACGTCAACGGCTTCGCCGCGCGCAAAGAGCGCGCGCTGAAGGGCCTGGAGGGAAACGTCGAGACGCGCGAGGCGATGAAGCGGGCTGGTCTCTCGACCGAGATCTTCAGCGGCGGGGGGACCGGCACCTACAGCGTGCAGCACCTCACACCCGGCTTCACCGACGTGCAGGTCGGCAGCTACGTCTTCATGGACATGCAGTACCTGGCCATCGGCAGCGAGGACGGCGACGCCGTCTACAAGGACTTCGAGCCGTCGCTCACCGTGGTAGCCACCGTGCTGAACAACCGCTTTCCGGGTCGGCTCACCACCGACGCCGGCGCGAAGGCCCTCACCCTGAACGTGCCGCGCCCCGGCGTCGTCGGCGAGCCTGGCATGGACTACAACCCGGGCTCGGACGAGTTCGGCGTCATCACCTTCACCGAGGCGCGGCGGACGTACAAGATGGGCGACCGCATCGAGATGATCGTCCCCCACTGCGACCCCGTGGTGAACCTCTACGACCAGATGTACGGCATCCGCGGCGACAAGGTCGAGGTGGTGTGGCCCATCACGGCACGGGGGAAGTCTCAGTAGGAAGGCAGAAGGTGGAAGGCAAAGGGCAAAAGGCAGAAGGCAAAAGGTAGAAGAAGCTGATGCCCTCGTGCCGGAGCTTCGGCATCCCGGGGCGCCGTCCCCGTGCGCGAGCGCGCTGACGGCCCGCTGGCGCTCAATTCCCTTCTCTTTCGATGCGCATCCGATTGGCAGGGCTGATGCATCGGCCCTCCAGCGGAGGCGGTTTCATGTTCAAGCTCTGCTCTACCCTCCTGGCCTTCGCCCTTGCCGTGGCAACGGCACCCGGCCTGGCCTCGGCACAGACCTTCGACGGGGGCGTGAAGGGCGGATTGACCTTCACCGACATCCCGAAGCTCGGAGAGGACCTGGAGGATGCCGGCGCCGACGAAGTCGAGTGGCGCACCGGCAGGGCCCTCGGCGGGTTCATCGCCATCGGCCTGACCGATTCGCTGGCCTTCCAGCCGGAACTGCTCTGGACCCAGAAGGGGCTGAAAGGCCGGGAGCCATTGCTCGACAGCGAGCTCAAGGTCGAGTTCGACTACCTTCAGCTGCCCGTGCTGGTGCGGCTCGGCCCGTCGAACGGCCAGGGCATCCACGTGCTGGCGGGCCCCTCCTTCAACTTCCTCACTCGCGCGCGGGCCATTGAGGAAGGCACCTTCGGTGAGGACGAAGACATCAAGGACGAAACCGAGGAGATGGACATCGGCCTGGTGGTGGGCCTTGGCTACTACGGCCGCCTGCTGCTCGTCGAGGCCCGCTTCGAGGAAGGGCTGAGGAACGTCCCGAAGTTCCCGGAAGACGACGAGAACTATCGCCACCGCGCGTTCATGATCCTCGGCGGCATCCGGTTCGGTCGGTAGCAGGCTACTTGACCCGCTCCCAGTAGAGGGACTGCGTCACCCGCTCGCCGTTCTTCAGCGACAGCGTCAGGCCGTTGCCATCCGGCGAGAAGGTGAAATGGCGCACCTGGTTCGAGCCGACTCACGCCGGGTTCGACGATCCGCCCACGTGGTGCGTGACGATGCCCTTCGCTTCGTCCACGGTGAAGGGCCCGAAGTACCCGAGGTACCGGCGATACGCCGCCGCGCGGTCCGCGTCGGTGGCCGGCGGCTGCGCCGCCTTGTTGGAGGAGTGCATCAGCTGCGCGGACATGTGGCCGGACGGGTCGTAGGTGATGCCATGGGGCGCATTCTACGCCGGTCTGTGCCGTTCCAGCCTGGCTGGCACCTCGCCATCACGGTCGTTGCGTTCAGTTGGACGCCGCCGGGAATCCGAGGAACTTGCCGTGCATGAACGTAACCCCGAACTGCAGGCGGTTGATGTTCTCCAGGAAGCTCGCGTTGTAGTAGTCCTGTCCCCGGTAGTAGCGCACGAACAGCCCCGCGCCACCCCAGCCGCCCGGCAGGCACGCCGCCTCCGCCGAGGTCACCACGTTCTCCACCGACGACGCGGCGCCGCGGATGAAGGTCAGCGACAGGTCGGCCCAGGCACGCCCGCACGTGAGGCGACCAAGGAGCGGCGGCCGCCAGTTGCCCACGATGACGTCGGCCGAGAGGCCCACCCGCGTCGGGCCGTAGAGGGGACGCAGCGTGTCGGAGATGGACCCGCCCAGGTAGCCGCGCGGGTTCAGCTCGAGGCTTGCGCCCACGCCCCATTCGCGGCGCGTGATGGCGCGGACGTCCACGGGGTCGTCGCCGCGCGGATAGAGCCGCCGATACTGCACCCCCACACGGATGTAGTTCGTCGAGAAGCTGCCGTCCTTCCTGTTCACCGTCTCGGGCCGCGGCTCCGACGGCTCCTCGGGCACGCACTCGTCGTCCACGCGGGCCTGGTCGGTGAAGAGGCATCCGTCCTGGCCGTTCGAGTGATGGCCGAAGGGGATGGCGCTCACCAGCCACATCTCGATGGGGCCCTCGAGGAACGCCACGGGCGAGTCCTCCCGGTCCGCGGTGGAGAGGTTCTTCAGCCAGGCGAACTGCACCGTCCCCTTCGGCATGTAGGAGGGCGTCCGCACAGGACTGGAGGTGGTGTCGAACATGCGGAGGCGCACCATGAACGTGCCGAACACCGAGAACGCGAACACGCGCGGCCGCTCGGGACG
>CAZLBU010000245.1:0-4349 GCA_964557815.1 uncultured Bifidobacteriaceae bacterium
GCCGTCGGTGGAGACAATCTCATCGAGCACCGTGTCCCCGTTGAGCACCGTCTGCTGGGCCACGGCGAGCGGCTGGTCCGACGGCGTGATGCAGATCGTCACATCGTCGGTCCGCTGGTTCGGCGGCGCCTGCCGCGCGGCCGCGGCGATGAGATCCGCGATGCCGTCGTTGGTGTTCTCCATGCGGAGTTGCCAGCACCCCAGGTACGGCGCCCATCGCGCATCCACGCCGGGTGCTTGCGCGGCGGCGATGGCGGGGGCCCCGATGAGCGTGGCCACGAGAGCGAGTGTGCGCAGTGCCATGGCTGTGGTCTCCTCGCCTAGAACACGACGTTGATGCCTGCCGATGCACGGAAGCCTGACAAGTCCAGCGGATCGAAGCCGATGAAATCGTCGCCGAGCGTGCCCGATGCCCAGACGTAGCGGCCTTCCACCGTGAAGAACAGCCGCTTGTACAGTTGGACGTCCGCGCCGCCGAACACGTGTCCGGTCGGCGAGGTGCCTTCGGCCTGGAATGAGTCGCTGAAGACGCCGAAATCCTGGAAGTCGACGAAATCGCCGTACTGAAGGAAGCGCCAGAAGACGAGGCCTCCGCCGGCGCCCACGTACGGGAACACGCGCGACGGGACCCAGGCAAACGAGCCGGCGCGCTGGCCCCGCGGCGTCAGCGCGAATCGCAGGCTGGCGGTCAGGAAGTTCTGCCGCAGCTCCGAGGTCTGCTCGATGGGCAACAGGTTGTTGTCCACGAAGTCGCGGTACTCTGACGGGATGGTCTTTCGCGTGAACTCGAAGCCGGCGACGACGTCCAGGCGATCGGCCACCGTGATGCCCAGGTCGGCGGCGAAGTTCGGGCCCCGGAAGGCGCCCTTGTCGATGGTCAGCTGGTCCTGGATGAAGTCGTAGAGGTCGCTGCGCTCCCCGGGGACGACCCACCCGGCACGCAGCCCCAATGTCGCCCTCGGGCGCCCGAACAGGAAGTCGGCCGAAGGGATGTCCTGGGTCATGCTTCCCGGCGGCAGTTGTGCGTACGCGGGCGGCACGGCAGTGGCGCCGAGCAGGACGACCGCAGCCACGAGCGCCAGGGACCGGAAGACGCGTCGAGGGGCCAGGGGCATGCTCACTTCTGATTATGCACCCGATGGCCCGTGACAATTCGCCGCATTGCCAGCCGCGCCCGGGTCGGGGCACACTTCACCTCATGCATTTCGACGCCCATCGTGTGCTCGTCGCCGCCAGCGTTATTGCCCTCGGTCCGGCCCTCGCGGCCCAGCACCAGGCGCCCGGCCACGCTGGCTCCGGGCAGCACAAGCCCGACCACATGCAGCACACCTTCAGCGACGCGGAGAAGTACGCTCGCGAGTTCGACGACCCGTCGCGCGACGCCTGGCAGATGCCCGCCCGCGTCATCGAGGCGTTGAACCTCGAGGCCGGGCAGTCGGTGGCGGACATCGGCGCGGGGACTGGCTACTTCTCGACCCGCCTGGCCAGGTCCGCCCCGGCGCCGGCGGTATTTGCCGTGGACATCGAGCCGAACATGATCGCGCACCTGAAGATGCGCGCCGCGAAGGAGGGGCTGAAGAACATCACGCCCGTCCAGGCGACGGCCGAGGGCCCGAACCTGCCCGCGCCGGTGGACACGATCCTCGTCGTGGACACCTTCCATCACATCCCGGACCGCGTGGAGTATTTCCGCCGGCTGAAGGCGTCCATCAGACCCGGCGGCCAACTGGCGATCATCGACTTCCGGAAGGACGCGCCGTCCGGTCCGCCGGTGGAGTTCCGATTCACGGCCGATCAGATCTCGGCGGAGCTGGCCGAGGCGGGATACGCCCTGGCGGCCAGCCACGACTTCCTGCCGCGGCAGCTGTTTCTGATCTACAGGGTGAAGTGACGACGCTGGGGCTGAAGCCCCGCTGGCTCAGCACGGACAACCGGCGCCGGGGCTGAAGCCCCGGGCGCTCCGCAGGCGCTCTGGCGCGCCGTGCACGCCCGGCGTTCGGCGTCCGCCGGCGCTCCGCGCGGCGAAACAATGCGCGGGCCGCGGCCGTCCAATCCCGGCATGGACTGGCTCTGGCAGGACCTGCGCGTGGCAGCCCGCGGCCTCTGGAAGGACCGCGCGTTCACAATCACGACGATGGCCACCCTGGCCTTGTGCCTGGCCGCCAACGTCGCCATCTTCGCCGTCGTGGACGGCGTGCTGTTGAAGCCCCTTCCGTTCGACGAGCCCGACCGTCTCGTCGCCATCTACAACCAGTATCCGGGTGCCGGGGTCGAGATGGCCTCGAACGGCGTGCCCGACTACTACGATCGACTCGAGGCGCTGACGGCCCTCGACAGCCTGACGAACTACCGGCAGACCGGCCTCACAATTGGCGGCGATCGGACCGACGCCGAGCGCCTCCAGGGGCTCATCGTGACGCCGTCGTTCTTCAGGGTTCTGCGCGTCGAGCCGCATCGCGGCCGGTTGTTCACCGAAGACGAAAGCGAAGTAGGACGCGACCAGAAGGTCGTGCTCACGCACGGCTACTGGCAGCGTGCCTTCGGCGGCGCCGACACCGCCATCGGGCAGACGCTTCGTGTCAACGGCGTGCCCTTCACCATCGTCGGGGTGCTGCCGCCCGGCTTCCGCTTCGTGGATCCCGAGATTCAGCTGGTGCGCCCAGTGGCGTTCTCCGCCGAGGAGCGGTCCGACGACCAGAGGCACAGCAACAACTGGCAGCAGCTCGGCCGGCTGAAGGCGGGGGCCGGCATCGCGCAGGTACAAAGCCAGCTGGATGCCCTGAACGCGGCCAACGCCGAACGGTTTCCCCAGTGGCGCGAGGTGCTGAAGAACGCCCGGTTCCGCACGCAGGCCGTGGGTTTCCAGGAGTTCGTCGTGGGCGATATCAGCCGCACGTTGTCACTCCTGTGGGGCGGTGTCGTGTTCGTGCTCATCATCGGCTGCGTGAACGTCGCCAACCTCGTGCTCGTGCGATCCACGGCGCGGATGCGCGAACTGGCGACGCGGCACGCGCTCGGCGCGGGCTTCGGGCGGCTCGCGCGCCACAGCTTCATCGAGTCCACCCTCGTGGCTGCTCTCGGCGGCGCGGCGGGCCTGGCCCTGGGCTGGTGGGCGCTGGCCTCGGCGCCGCTCTTCGGCCTCGATCAGTTGCCGCGAGGACAGGAGATTGGCATCGACGGGCGCGTGGTCGGATTCACGCTCGCGCTGGTCGGCCTCGTCGGCGCGGTGATGGCGGCGCTGCCCGTCGGCGTGCTGCGGCGGACGAACCTGGCGCAGGTGGTGCGCGAGGAGGGTCGCTCGGGTACGGCTGGCCGCGGCTCCAGGTGGATGCGGCGCGTGCTCGTCACCAGCCAGGTCGCCTTCGCGCTCATGCTGCTGATCGGTGCCGGCGTGATGGTGGCGAGCCTGCAGCGTGTGCTCGCCGTGGATCCCGGCTTCCGGGGCGACCAGGTCCTCACGGGTTACATCAGCCCGCCACCGTCCCGCTACGCCGGCGACGGCGACCTGCGCACGCTGCTCGCGCGCATCCTGGAGCAGGTGCGCGCGTTGCCGGGCGTCGAGGGCGCCGGGTTGTCGTCCACGATCCCGTTCAGCGGCTCGACGAGCGACAGCGTGATTCTCGCCGAGGGATACCAGATGGCGCCCGGCGAGTCGCTCGTGTCGCCCTACAGCGTGTCGGTCACCGACCGCTACTTCCAGACGATGGGCGCACGGCTCGTCGCCGGCCGGTGGTTCGACGAGGGGGACATCGAGGGCCGTCGGCGGGTGCTCATCATCGACGAACGGCTGGCGCGGAAGTTCTGGCCGAACGGCGATGCCGTTGGGAAGCGCATGTACCAGCCATCGAGCCCCGACAACCTGTTCAAGCAGCCCCCGGACGAAGACATGCTCACCATCGTCGGGGTGATCGGCGAGATGAAGCTGGCTGGCATGGTGGACGGCGCCGGCGCACAACGGCCGGGCGCGTACTACTTTCCCTACCGCCAGTTGCCGCGCCGGGGCATGGGCCTGGCGGTCCGGACATCCGGCGACCCGCGATCGCTTGGCGACTCGGTGCGCAGGGCCGTGGCGCAGGTGGATCCGGAACTCCCGCTGTACAACATCCGGACGATGGGGGAGCGCACGGACGAGGTCCTGGTGGATCGGCGGACGCCGACGCTGCTGGCGGGCGGCTTCGCAGGCGTGGCGCTCTTTCTGGCTGCCATCGGCATCTACGGTGTGCTGGCCTACCAGGTGTCGCAGCGGCGCCGGGAGATCGGCATCCGCATGGCGCTCGGCGCGGGCGCGCCTCGCATCTTCGGCCTGGTGCTCGGCGAGGGCGCCACGATCGTCGGAGCGGGCACGGCTC
>CAZLBU010000246.1:0-4348 GCA_964557815.1 uncultured Bifidobacteriaceae bacterium
CCCGGTTCCCGGTTCCCGGAAGTATAGGCAAATCCACATAGCTAGATACGTTGCTTTTGATGTAGTCTAGCGGTATTCCGATGCCGACGACCGTCGTTCCCGCCGTCGCGCCCCGCCGCCTGGTGGTCGAGCGCCCCGCGCTCGCCATCGAGGGCCATGCCTTGGAGGACGTGTCCCTCGGCGGATGGGCCTATGGCCCCGAGCTCGTCGGCGGCATCACCGCCTCGCCGTTCCCGCTGGGGGATGGCAAAGGTGAGGCGAGCGGCGGCGTGGACCCGTGGTGGCCGGCGCTCTTCAGCGCGGACCTCATCGACCCGGCCCGGTTCACCGTCCTCTGCCCGGCCTGGCCCGGGAACGGCTCCACGTGGCGTGGCTTTGATGGCCCCGAGCCGCCGCCGGCCATCTCGGTCCTGGGCCTGGCGGATCTTGTGGCCGCCTGGCTGGACGGCATCGGCTGCACCCAGCCCGTCACCTTCGTCGGCGCCAGCCTCGGCGGGATGGTGGGCGTCGCCTTTGCCGTGCGCCACCCGTCGCGATGCGAGCGGCTGGTGACCATCTCGGCCGGCCTGCGCCCCGACGGCTGGGGCACGGCCACGCGCCACCTGCAGCGCGAGCTGGTGCGGGACGGCATCAGGAACGGCGAGGTCGCCACGGGCATGAGCCGCGCCCGGCAGCTCGGCATGCTCACGTATCGCGGCCGCGGCGAGCTGGACGTGCGCTTCGGCAAGCTGGCGCCGGGCATGGACCGCCCGCCGGTGGCGGAGTACCTGGACTACCACGGCCGCCGGTTCGCCGAGCGATTCCCCGTGCGCACGTTCCTGCTGCTGAGCGAAGCGATCGATCGCGGCTCCATCGCGCCCGACGCGCGTGCGCTCCGAGCGGCGCTCGAGCAGGTCACCGCCGAGACCATCGTCGTCGGCGTGCCCGGCGACATGCTGTTTCCGTGGGCGCTGCAGGAGGAGCTGCACCGGCAGCTCCAGGCCGCGGGGGCGCACTCGTCACTCTGGAAGCTGGACTCGGAGTACGGCCACGACGCGTTTCTCGCGGACCAGGATCGCCTCGCGGAGCTGCTCCGCGGCGCGCGCGCGTTCGGCGGCCAGCCGAAGCTCGGCGCCCGCCCACGCTTCGAAGGCGTGGGCGAGGAGCCCGTGCGCGAGATCCGCATTGGCCTGGTCGGGTGCGGCACCGTCGGCGGCGGGCTGCTCGAGATGATCGAGCGTCAGCGGACCGCGGTGCGCGATCGATACGGCGTCGGCTTCCGCGTCACGCGTCTTGCCGTGAGGGATCTGACGAAGCCGCGCGGCCCGCGCGTCGAAGGCATCCCCATCACCGACAAGCCGCTGGACCTGGTGAGCGATCCCGAGGTAGACGTCGTCGTTGAGGTCGCCGGTGGCGCGGCAATGGAGCCCATCCTGACAGCCGCGCTCGCTGCGGGCAAGCCGGTGGTCACCGCGAACAAGGCGCTCCTTGCCTCGAAGCTCGCGGAGCTGGGCGTGCTCGCCCAGCGCACGGCCACGCCGCTCTACTGCGAGGCCGCGGCCGCGGCAGCCATTCCCGTCATCCGGCACCTGAGCCACCGTGCCGACGAGATCGACAGCCTCGCCGGCATCCTGAACGGCACCAGCAACTTCGTGATCACGCGCATGGAGCAGGCCGAGCTGTCACAGGCCGATGCCGTGGCCGAAGCGCAGGCGCTGGGATTTGCCGAGGCTGATCCGGCCGCGGACCTCGGGGGCGAGGACGCGGCGGCGAAGCTCTCCATCCTCGCGTATCGCGCCTTCGGCGCGTGGGTACGGCCCGACGGGTTCCCGGTCCGCGGGATCCGGGAGATTGGCCCGGCCGATTGCGATCTCGCCGAGGCGATGGGCTGCCGTATCCGCCAGATCGCGCGGGCCGCGCGCGTGAACGGCGCGCTCGACATGGCGGTCGAGCCGCTACTGCTGCCCACGTGGCACCTGCTGGCGTCGGTGGAAGAGGAATACAACGCGGTGTACCTCCGCTGCGCCGCCTCCGGGGACCTCAGCCTGTTCGGCAAGGGGGCGGGCGCGCTGCCCACGGCCACGGCGGTCCTCGGGGACCTCATCGATCTCGCCCAGGACAACTCGGTCCGCTGGCCGGTGCCGCAGTCGCTGCCGCTCGTCGGGCGCGACGCCGTGGTGAGGACGCCGGAGCGACGCCACTACCTGCGCGTGACGGCAAAGCCGCACCCCGGCCTGGAACGCCGCATCGAGAGCCTCGTCCGTCGCGCGGGCCTCATGGTGCAGAACCGCGCGACGCGTGGCGAGGACCTGCACGTGCACCTCGGATTCATGATCTCGCCGAGCTCCGAGGAGCGCATCGCCGAGGTGCGCGAGGCCATCGGACGGCTCGTGCGCGTGGACGAGTGCCTCTGCCTGGGAGTGCTCGAGTGAGCGGCGTGGACGCCTGGCTGGATCCGCGGCAGTGTCCCGCGGAGAGGCCGCCGCTCTCGGCCATGGGCGCGCGCACGCGCAGGCTGCACGAATCCCTCGATGCGCACGCGCGCCGCTCCGGGCTGCCCTACCTGCACCCGGACGATCCCACCGTGCAGCTGGACCTCTTCGGCTCGGCTCGCGCCATCGCGTGGCAGGAAGGCAAGGCCGCGTTCATGTTTGCCGCCGAGGGCTGCTGGTCGGAGCTGCCGCACCTCTACGCGCGCTACGGCACGACCGCCACGGCCACGCTCCTCTCGAAGCTGAAGGCGCTCGAGCACGCGGGCGCCGCGCTCGTCTGCGACTCCGGCATGCAGGCCACTGCGCTCACCTTCGACGCCTTGATGGGCCCGGGCCGCCACGCCGTCCTCATGCGGCAGGTCTACAACAAGACGCGCACCTATCTCGAGTGGCTGGCCGCGCGCGTCGGCGGCTCTGTCACCATCGTGGACGATGGGGACAGGGCGGCGCTGGAGGCGGCGATCGGTCCGGAGACGGCCTTCGTGTTCGCCGAGACGTTCACCAATCCCCTGGTTCGCGCGCAGGACCTGGACATGCTGCGCGAGGTGGTCACCGCCGCGCGCGAGCGCGCCCCCGATCTCCGGCTCGTCATCGACTCCACCATTGCCACGCCGTGGGCCTTCAGGCTGCCGCTGCTGAGGCAGGGCGTGGACGTGGTGATTGGGAGCGGCACGAAGGCGCTTGGCGGCACCGACCGGGACCTCTGGGGCTACGTCGCGACGGACAACGTGCAGCTGGCCAATGGCGTGATGGACCTGATGGCCATGCGCGGCGGCATCCTGGACTGGCGGCGTGCCCGGGCCATCCTCGAGACCTGGGACCAGGCCGACGCCGCTCACGCGCGCCGCTCGGAGACGGCCGCGAAGGTGGCGGCGTTCCTGGCCGCTCACCCGCGCGTCAGCGAGGTGTTCCATCCTTCGCTCCCTTCGCACCCGGACGCGGCCGCCATCGCGACGCACTACGTGCGCCACGGCTCGCTGCTGTCGTTCAGGGTAGCCGGCGCGGACGAGGCGCAGGCGCGCCACGTGGCCGACGTGCTCGCGACCACCGTCATCGTGCGCTATGCGCTGTCGTTCGATGGCCTGGCGACGAAGGTGAACCACCACCAGACCGTGTCCGAGTACTTCACCGCCCGGCCGCAGCTGGTGCGAAGCGGCTTCGATCGGCTCATCCGCCTGGCGGTGGGCCTGGAGGACGCGGACGACTTGATCGCGGCCCTGAACTGGGCGCTTCATCACGCCGACAAGATCAGCGCCGCGGATCTCGAGGCCTGGCAGCAGCAGCGCATCGCCAGCCTTGGTGTGACGTGAACGTATCCTGGGAACACGAAGGCTCTCGAGTAACCCTGCCTTTCCCGTGTTGTCTTCGTGTCCTTCGTGTCCTTCGTGTTCCCGTAGACAAGGAGCAGATTCGTGACCGCCGCCAGACCGCCGCAGGCGCTTGAAGTGTGGAAGTTCGGGGGAGCCTCCCTCGCCGATGGCCATGCCATCGCGCGGGCCGCGACGCGCATCGCGGCCCACAAGGGCCCCCTCGTCATCGTGGCCTCCGCGCTCGGCGGCATCACCGACCTGCTCCTCGAGGGCGCCGAGCACGCCGTGTCCGGCCGGCCCGAAGCCGCGGCGCACGCGGCCGCGCAGTTCAAGGACCGCCATCGCACGGCGGCGAGAACGGCCCTCGGGCAGGGCCCGGCGCTGAAGGCCGTCGTGCCCGCCATCGACGCCTCCACCGACGAGTATCGCGACCTGTGCCGCGCCGTCGGCGTCCTGCGCCACCTCGCCCCGCGCACGCGCGATGCACTGGTGGCCCGCGGCGAGCAGCTCTCGGCCGCCATCCTCGCGGCCGCCATCACCGCCGCCGGGCGGACCGCCAGCTTCGTC
>CAZLBU010000247.1:0-542 GCA_964557815.1 uncultured Bifidobacteriaceae bacterium
CGGGCGCCGTGCATCGAGAAGGAGAACACCGAAGCGTCGCTCTGGAAGATCACCGCGGTGCCGTTGCCCTGGTGGACATCGCAATCCACGACGGCGATGCGCGTGGCGCCGCCCTCGCGCTGCAGCACGCGCGCAGCCACGGCGACATCGTTGAACACGCAGAACCCTTCGCCGTGATCCGCGTACGCGTGGTGCGTGCCGCCCGCGAGGTTTGCGGCCAGCCCATGCACGAGGGCGGAGCGCGCGGCCGCGATGGTGGCCCCGACGGATCGGCGCGAGCGCTCGACCATCTCCGGCGACCACGGGAACCCGATGCGGCGCTGGGCCTCGCGCGGCAGCGTTCCGGATGCCACGGCGTCCACGTAGGCCGGCGTGTGCACCAGGCGCAGGTCGTCCCAGCCCACGGCCGGCGCCTCGAACAGCCGGTCGGCTGCCACGATGCCGCGGTCGAGGACCCGCTCGCGGAGGCGGGCGTACTTCGCCATCGGGAACTTGTGGTCCGCAGGCAGCGGGAGTACGAAGTGGTCCGAGTAGAAGGCGAG
>CAZLBU010000247.1:552-4321 GCA_964557815.1 uncultured Bifidobacteriaceae bacterium
GGAATCCCTCATAATCAGCGCAATGGTTCACACTATCCGCACCATCGACGCGCACGCCGCGGGTGAGCCCCTGCGCCTCATCGTGGACGGCATCCCCTCGCCCGAAGGCGGGACGATGCTCGAGAAGCGCGCCTGGGCAATCAAGCGACTGGATCACTGGCGGCGATCGCTGATGCTCGAGCCGCGCGGGCACGCCGACATGTACGGAGCGCTGCTGACCGAGGCTCCGACGAGCGACGGGCACGCGGGCGTGCTGTTCATGCACAACGAGGGCTGGAGCACGATGTGCGGCCACGGCATCATCGCGGCGACGACCATCGCCCTCGAGCGCGGGCTCATCGATCCCGGCGGCGACGAGATTCGCTACGACACGCCCGCGGGCCGCGTCGTGGCTCGCGCGCACGTCACCGAGGGCCGCCACGGGCCGCGCGTGGATTCGGTGAGCTTCGTCAACGTGCCGTCATTCGTGTTCGAAGCAGGGCTGCCGATCGACGTGGGAGGCCGCGCGATTCCGGTGGACGTCGCCTTTGGCGGCGCCTTCTACGCCATCGCGGACGCCGAGGCCGCGGGGATCCCGGTCCTCCCCGCACGCCTGCCCGAGTTGCGCGTGTTGGGCATGCGGATTGCGCGGGAGGTGGAGCGCCTGCGGCAGGTCGTGCACCCGGAAGATCCCGGACTCTCGGGCATCTACGGCACGATCTTCACCGGCCCGCCGCAGGCGGGCGAGGCTCACCTGCGCAATGTCACGGTGTTCGCCGACGCCGAGGTGGATCGCTCCCCGTGCGGGACGGGCACGGCGGCCGTGATGGCCGTGCTGTCGGAGATTGGCCTGCTCGGCGACGAGGCGTTCGTCCACGAGTCCATCGTCGGGACGACGTTCACTGGACGGGTGGTCGGGCGGAGGCGCGTCGGCGAGCGCGAAGCCATCGTCCCGTCGATCGAGGGCAGCGCCTGGGTGACCGGCGAGCACGCCTTCCTGATCGACGGGGACGACCCGCTCAGGGCGGGGTTTCGGATCTAGGCTCTCAGGTTGGGTTCTGGGGTTCTGGGGTTCTGAGGTTCTGGGGTTCTGAGGTCTTCAGGCCCCCAAGACCTCAAGACCTCAAGACCTCAAGACCCCAAGACCTCAAGACCCCAGGACCCCTCACTTCAGCGATGCGAACTTCCCGAAGTCCATCTTCCCGGCCATCTCGTGCAGCACCTTCGTGTCGGCGAGGTCGCTGCCCTCGAAGGACACCAGGAAGCGCTTGTTCACGAGGACGTTGAGTTCGCCGTTCTTCGAGCTGCTGTCCCACTTCTCGAAGCCGGGCTGGCCGTTCACGGTCACGGCCTTCTCGTAGCCGTCGCTGCTCTCCCGGCTGTAGCCGCTCGCGAGCATCATCGACCACGGCGCGATGAGCATCTGCGCGAAGCCCGAGTCCACGATCTTGATGTCCACGCTCGCGCCGCCCTTCGTGTAGGTGGCCTCGGTCGACGAGATGGGGAACGGCGCGGTCATGCGCTCGCTCTCCGGCTTGCCGCGCTCCCAGCCCGAAACCTGCGGCAGCGTGGTCTCGAGCGCCTGGAAGCTGACGGGCTCCACGGTCTTGCCGTCGCCACCCATCGCGCCCGCAAGGCCCGCCATGGCCTTGCCGAACTCCTCCATGCCCTTCGCCGCGTCCTGGCCCGCGGCCTCAACGGCCTTGCTTGCGGCTTCCGCCGCCTTCTGGGCCTCGGCCGCGGCCAGCTCGGCCTGCTTCTCGGCCTCTGACTTTCCGCACGCGACCGACGCCATCAGGACCAGGGCCACGCCGACTGTGAACAACTTTTGCATTTCGACCGCCTCCAGGAGAATGACAGACCATCATACGCCGATGACGCGACGCTGGAAGGGCGGGGCCGTACTGGCGGCGGTGCTCGCGGGAAGCGTGCTGGCACTGGGGCAGTCACTGGCCGTGCGCAACGGGCCGCTGCCGGGGCCGCTGCCGCTCTTTCCACCCGACAACTGGTGGAACCAGGACATCTCACTGGCGCCGGTCGATCCGCGGTCGAACGAGCTCATCTCGTTCATCGGACCCGGCGACGGCATGCACCCGGACTTCGGCGGCACCGAATCGCCGGCCAGCCAATCCATCTACGGCATGCCCTACGTTGTCGTCGGCGCCGACCAGCCGAAGGTCGCCGTGCAGTTCGACTATGACGATCAGAGCGATGGTGTGAACCACCAGACGGGACAGAGCTATCCCTTCTATCCCATTCCGGCACAGGCGATTACAGAACCGTACTGGATCGAGGGCGGTCCGCCGGGGAACTCGGGCGTCGGCGGCGACCGGCACATGCTGATCGTGGACCGCGACAGTCGCCACCTGTACGAGCTGTTCGCACTGCGGTGGACGGGTTCCGGATGGGCGGCCGGCTCGGGCGCGTTCTTCGACATGAACACCAACGCGCGCCGGCCCGAGGGGTGGACGTCCGCTGACGCGGCGGGACTGGCCATCCTGCCCGGCCTCGTGCGGTACGACGAGGTCTTCGGCCCGGACGAGATCCGCCACGCGTTTCGCGTCACGGTGCACGGCGTCAACGGCTACGTGTGGCCCGCGTCGCACCGCGCCAACACCAACCCGTCGGGCCCACCGCTCGGCGCGCGGTTGCGCCTCAAGCCCGGCACGAACATCAGCGGCTACCCCGCGTACATCCAGAAGATCTTCCGGGCGATGAAGACATACGGGCTGATCGTCGCCGATACGGGATCGGACATGTACGTCAGCGGCGCCTTCGATCCGCGGTGGGACAACGGGGAGCTGAACCCCGCGTTCCACGCGATCAAGGCAAGCGACTTCGAGGTCATCGAGCTGGGGTGGCGGGGGACCACGGGCCCGTGTGAAGCACCGGACGCGCCGTCGGGCCTTGCCGCCTCGGTGTCAGGGCTTTCGGCATCCTTCACGTGGTCGGCGCCTGCATCCGGCGGTCCTGTCAGCGACTACCTGCTCGAGGCGGGCAGCACGCCCGGGGCGTCGAACCTGGCTGTCGTGCCCGTGCCGGCCTCCTCCACGAGCTACTCCGTCGGCGGGGCGCCGGCAGGCACCTATTACGTGCGCGTGCGCGCGCGGAACGGCTGCGGCGGCGCGGTGTCGAACGAAGTCGTCGTCACGCTGACGCCGCCGTCGTGCACCGTGCCCGGCGTGCCGGGCGCGCCCGATGCCTCGGTCAACGGCTCGTCGGTCACGCTGTCGTGGACGCCGGGGAGCGGCGCGTCCAGTCACGTGTTCGAGGCCGGCTCCGTGCCGGGAGAGGCGGATCTGCTGAGCACCGTGGTGAACTCGACGACGCTCGCCGCGCAGGCGCCGCCGGGCGTCTACTACGTGCGAACGCGGGGGCGGAACGCGTGCGGCACCGGCGAAGCCTCAGCGGAGACGGTCGTCGCCGTTGGGTGCAGCCCGCCCGGTTCAGCCTCGCCTTTGGCCTATTCGCTGAATGGCCGGCAGGTGACGCTCACCTGGAACGCGGCCGGCAACACCACCGACTACGTCGTGGAGGCCGGCACGTCGAGCGGAGCGGGGAACGTCGCCTCTATCCCAGTAGGCGGGACCACACTCAGCGTCGCCGCGCCGCCCGGGACCTACTATGTGCGCGTGCGCCCACGCAACGCGTGCGGCTCTGGCGCCTTCAGCAACGAGCTACTGCTGCACGTGCCCTAGCACGCGCGCGCCCATTGGCGATTGCCGATTGCCAATCGGGTGATTCATTGGGCGATCGGAGGATTGAGGCATTGGGGCATTCGGGGGATTTG
>CAZLBU010000248.1:0-4302 GCA_964557815.1 uncultured Bifidobacteriaceae bacterium
CTGCCCCATCCACACGAAGAGGAACATGCCGAGCAGGATGACCAGGTGGACGGCGACGACGCGCCCGAGCACCCACTCGGTGCGCCTGCGGATCTCCGCGAAGGGCCAGTCGCCGATGCGCCAGAGGTCCAGCACGAGCGAGGCGACCTGTGCGCCCAGCATCCACTGAATGCCGCTCACCACGTCCTGGCGGTTGATGGACTCCGGCACCATCGAGCCGAGGATGAACGCCAGAAAGACCCCGTGCGCCAGCGTGAACACCAGCGAGGCGACCAGGAAGTTCCTGAGGAAGCCGTTCTCGTGCCCGCGCTTGCGCGTGGCCGTCCAGTGCGCCGCGATCCGCGCGGCGATGAACACGGAGAGCACCAGGTTCTCGAACCAGAAGAGGGCCAGCATCGTTCCGGGCGACCATCCGCCGAGGAACCAGCCCGAGACCGGCACGGCGTTCTGGCCGCCGGCGAGAAAGACGCGTGAGAAGCGGTTCATGTCTCCTGTCCCGCGCGTCGCGGCACGCGCAACTGCAAGCCGCCGCTCGTGATGGCAAAGCCCGCCTCGACCAGGTAATCGGCCACCGGGCTGGTGGTCGCAGGCACCGCGTTGATCTCGGCCATCAGCCAGCCGCGGCGCTCGTCTGGCGCATCGTGCGCCAAGCGGACCAGCTCGCGGGCCAGGGCCCGCCCGATGCGCGAGCGCTCCGGCTCGTCGACCGGGAGCGCGGCGAGCATCTGCCGGTTGCCGCGCGCGATCCACGCCGCGAGGTATCCGTCCACCAGCAGCACCCGTGCGCCTGCCGACCTCGACGCCCGCAGCGAGTCGGCGCCGGGCCAGGCGGGCCAGGGCATCAGCGCGCCGTACGGGCTGGCGGGATCCGTTGCCGCGAGCGTGGCCACCTGCGGCTCGTCACGCACATCCCGGGCCGCGCGCAGCAGATCCGCCGCGCCCGGCTGCGCGAACTGCGCGCCGCCGAGGCCGGCCACGAAGTAGCCTCGGCGCACGCGCCCGGTTTCCTCGAGCCGGCGCAGCACGGGATACACCGCACTGAAACCGCCGGGCAGCGGCTCCACCGCCGTGACGTCGCGTGCGACGATGCCGTGGCGGGTGAGCAACTGCTCGGTGATGGCCGCGGCCCACGCGGTGGGGGAGGGGCGGTCGGTGACGCCGAGCAGCGTCCATCGGCCGTCCGCGGATGGCGGCACCAGGCGGCGCGACCGGAACGGGGTGGCCCGCGAGGGCCGCCGCGCCTTCTCGGGACCGGCGGTGTAGGTGCGGAGCGGGTGGAGTGTGTCGTTCGTCACCAGCCCCTTCCAGACGAGCGACCACAGGGCATCGACGGTCTCCCGGGGGAACCCGCCCCCGGCTGCCTCGTGGAGCGGGCCAAAGAACGACGCGCCGTGCCGGGCAAGCCAGGCCACGATGTGTGCCTCGCGATCCACGAGGCCCCCCTGCGACTGTGCCGCGTGCGGCGGCGCCAGCGCCTTCTGGTGATCCGCCAGATAGAGCGCGACGCGACCGTCGCGCTCGCCCAGCGGCTCGACGCCCACCCAGATCACCTCGCCCGCCGAGACCAGCGTGTCGAGCAGGGACGGCTCGTAGCGCTCGATGCGGGCCGCGAGGATCTGCGATTCGAGCACCGAGGCCACGAGGGGCGCGCCCTGGAGCTGCTCGACCACGTCGAGCAGGGCGTCGAGGCCGCGGCGCTTGTGCGTGACGCCGTGCCACGAGACCAGGAAGCGGCCCAGCACCTGCGGCTCCACCGGTTCCACCTCGTGGCGCAGTCTCGCCAGCGAGCGGCGGCGGATCGCGCGCAGGATCTCGGCGTCGCACCACTCGCGGCCATGGCCCCCGGGCCGGAACTCGCCCTCGATGACGCGGCCGGTGAACGCGAGGCGCTGCAGCGTGGCGGTCACGATGCCGGCGCCGAGACCCAGGCGCGCGGCCACACCGGCGGGCGTGAACGGCCCGTGCGTGCGGGCGTAGCGGCGGACGAGATCCCCCACCGCGTCCGCCGCCGGCTCGAGCAGCGACTCCGGCAGTCCTGGTGGCAGCGGCGTGCCGAGCCCGTCCCGGTATCGCGCGGCGTCTTCCACCGCGATGGCGCGCTCGTCGCCGGCGACGCGCACCAGCAGGACCCGGCGCGCCGCGACAAGCCCCGGCAGGACCGCTTCCGCGACGCCCGGCTCTGCGCGGGCCGCCAGCTCGTCGTGCGACAGGTCGCCCAGGCGGAGCAGCAGGTCGTGGACGCCGTCCGCGGAGCGCGCGCGAAAGCGCTCGCTGAGGCACTGCGCGTCCAGCTCGATGACGCCCAGGGCGTCGGCGTCCACCAGGTCGCGCAGCTCGCCCTCGCCAATCAGCTCGCGCAGCTGCGACTGATCCACGGCCAGCGCCTGCGCGCGGCGCTCGGCCAGGGGAGCGTCGCCGTCGTAGAGGTAGTTGGCCACGTAGCCGAAGAGCAGCGAGGCGGCAAACGGCGACGGTGTGCGCACCTCCACGGTCGACACGCGGATCGACCGGCTCCGGATGCGCGTCATCAGGTCCACCAGCGCCGGCAGGTCGAAGATGTCCCGCAGGCACTCGCGGTAGGTCTCGAGGATGATGGGGAACGATCCGAACCGTGCGGCCACGGCCAGCAGGTCGGCCGCGCGCTTGCGCAGCTGCCAGAGCGGTGAGCGGGCCCCGGGCCGCCGGCGCGGGAGCAGGAGCGCGCGCCCGGCCGCCTCGCGGAACCGCGCGGCGAACATGGCGGTCGAGCCGAGCTGGCGGACGACGAGGCGCTCCACGTCCTCCGGGTCCGGCAGGAACAGGGCGCTGTCGAGCGGCGCGTCGCCCTCCGGCACCCGCACGACGAACCCGTCGTCACTCCACATCGTCTCGACGTCGAGACCGCGCTCGTCACGGAGGCGGGAGGTCACCGCCATGGCCCAGGGTGCGTGTACGCGGCTGCCGAACGGCGAGAGCACCGAGATGCGCCAGTCGCCCAGCTCGTCGGCGGACCGCTCGATGAGCACGGTGCGATCGTCGGGAACGGTGTCCACCGCGTTCTGCTGATCCTCCAGGTACTGGAGCAGGTTTTCGGCGGCCAGGCGGTCCAGCCCGTGGTCGCGCTGGAGGCGCGCCACGGCGTCCGCGGGTTTCGCGGCGCGCAGCTCCCGCGCCAGCTTGCCGATGGCCATCCCGAGCTCGATGGGCCGGCCCGGCGCCTCCGCCTTCCAGAAGGGCATCTTGCCGGGCTCGCCAGGCGCCGGCGACACGATGACGCGGTCGTGCGTGATCTGATCAATGCGCCACGTGGAGGCGCCGAGCACGAACGTCTCGCCCGCGCGCGACTCGAAGACCATCTCCTCGTCCAGCTCGCCCACGCGCGCGACGTCCTTCTCCGCACCCGCGAGGAACACGCCGTAGAGCCCGCGGTCGGGAATCGTGCCGGCGTTGGCGATAGCCACACGTTTGGCGCCCTGCCTCGCCTCGACCGTGCCGTTCACGCGATCCCAGGTGACGCGCGGGCGAAGCTCGGCGAAGTCGTCCGAGGGATAGCGGCCCGAGAGCATGTCCAGCACGCCGTCGAAGACGCGCCGGCCGAGATCCGCGAACGGTGCCGCACCGCGGACCATCGTGTAGAGCTCGTCCACCGGCCAGCGGTCCATCGACGTGATGGCGACCAGCTGCTGTGCGAGCACGTCGAGCGGGTTGCGGGGACAGTGCGACGGCTCGACCTGTCCCCGTGTCATCGCCCCGGTCACGGCCGCGCACGCGAGCAGGTCGCCGCGGAACTTCGGGAAGATGATCCCCTCGCTCACCTCGTCGATGCGGTGGCCGGACCGGCCGATGCGCTGCAGGCCGCTCGCCACCGAGGGCGGCGCCTCGATCTGGACCACGAGATCGATGGCGCCCATGTCGATGCCGAGCTCCAGCGAGGAGGTGGCCACCAGCCCGCGCAGGCGCCCCGCCTTCAGCAGGTCCTCGATCTCCGTGCGCTGCGCGCGGGCCAGCGATCCGTGGTGTGCGCGGACCAGCGGCTCGCCCGCGAGCTCGTTGAGCGCCGCGGCCAGCCGCTCGGCCAGGCGGCGGCTGTTGACGAAGATGAGCGTCGAGCGGTGTGCGAGGACCAGCTCCAGGAGCCGCGGGTGGATGGAGCTCCAGATGGTCTGCACGGGCGAGCCCTGTGCGGCCGGGCCGCTCGGCTGCTCGACGGGCATGCCGGCCTTCGCCATGTCCGCCATCGGCACTTCCACCGTGATGGACAGCTTCTTCGGCTCGCGCGCGTCCACGATGGTGACCGGACGCGGCGTCACCTCGGCCCGTTCC
>CAZLBU010000249.1:0-4255 GCA_964557815.1 uncultured Bifidobacteriaceae bacterium
CGTGGCGGCCATCTGCGGACCGGAGCGCTACGCCCAGGCCGTGGCCGACACGCGGCTGTTCCTCGAGGGGCGCAGCCAGGAGTTGGCCGACACGCTGCACGCGCGCATGATGGACGCCGCCCTGCACGAGCGGTTCGAGGAGGCGGCCGCGCTGCGCGATGCCCTGCGCACGGTGCGCGCCGTCCAGGAGCGCCAGCAGAAGATGGCGTCTCCCGAGCTCGGGGACCGCGACGTGTTCGGGGTGAAGGTCGGACCGAGCGGCGCCGTCGTGCAGGTCTTCCAGGTGCGCGGCGGGCGCGTGGTCGAGCGCGTCGAGTTCGCCGCGGAGGCGGGTACCGACACCGCGCGCGAGGCCGACGTCGTCGAGGCAGCCGTGCAGCAGTTCTATGCCGACCAGGCCCCGCCTCCCGACGTCCACGTCCCCGTGCTGCCAGAGGAGGCCGAAGCGCTCGAGAGCTGGCTGGGCGAGCGCGCAGGCCGCAAGGTTCGCCTCGGGGTGCCGCAGCGGGGAGACAAGCGCGGCCTCCTCGACCTGGCGCGGCGGAACGCGGAGCTCACGTACCGTTCCCGCTTCGACGCGGGTGCCACGGCGCAGTACGAGGCCCTGGAGCTCCTGCAGGCCGCGCTGCGGCTGGCCGAGCTGCCGCGCCGCATCGAGTGTTTCGACATCTCCACCATCCAGGGGAGCGAGACCGTCGCCTCGATGGTCGTGTGCGAGGACGGGCGGATGAAGCGGGGGGAGTATCGGAAGTTCCGTCTCGGGAGCCGGGAACCGGGATCCGGGGACCGGCCGGCTCCTCGTTCCCCGATCCCGGATTCCGGCAGGTTCCTCGACGACTTCGCCGCGATGGAGCAGGTGGTACGGCGGCGCTACGCGAAGCAGCTCGAGGCGGGTGGGCCGTTCCCGGACATCATCCTCATCGATGGGGGGAAAGGGCAGCTCAATGCCGCCTACGCCGCGCTCGAGAGCGTGGGCCTGTCGAACCTGGTGGCGATCGGCCTCGCCAAGAAGGAGGAGCTGGTCTTCACGCGGGACCACGAGCAGCCTCTGGCCCTCGACCCACACGGCCCCGCCCTGCGGCTGCTGCAGCGGATTCGCGACGAAGCACACCGGTTCGCCGTGACGTTTCATCGTCGGGCCCGCGCCATGCGCGACCTGCGATCCGAGCTGGACGACATTCCCGGCGTCGGCCCGCGGCGCCGCAAGACGCTCCTCACGCGGTTCGGGAGTGTCGCCGGGGTCCGCCGCGCCACCCGCGAGGAGCTCACCGCCGCCGTCGGCGGGAAGGTGGCCGATGCCATCGTGGCCCATTTCGCCCGCACCTGACCCGCGCCCGAGGGTGATAAACTCAAACGTTCTTGGCTGGCCTCGATTTCACAGAGATCTTCGTCCTCATGGCCGTCCTCATCGGATCGCTCTCGGTCCACGAGGCCGCGCACGCGTGGGCGGCAAACAACCTGGGCGATCCGACCGCGCGGAGGCTCGGCCGCCTGTCGCTGAACCCCGCGGTTCACGTGGACGTGATTGGGACGCTGGTGTTCCCGCTGGTGGCCATCTCGACCGGCCTGCCGCTCATCGGGTGGGCCAAGCCGGTGCCCGTGGACTTCCGGCACCTGCGGCATCCCCGTCGCGATTTTGCCGTCATCGCCGCGGCCGGGCCGGCCAGCAACATCGTCCTGGCCGTGGCTGGCGCCGCGGTGTTCGGGGCCATCGACGGCCAGAGCGGCTTCCTGAACGGGAGCCTCCTGGCCGGCGCCGTCCGGGCCTTCGTGGTGCTGAACGTGCTGCTGGCCGTGTTCAACATGATCCCGGTGCCGCCGCTCGACGGCGGCAACGTGTTGATGGGCCTGATTCCCGCCGCTGGCGCCAGGTTGGTTGACCGCGCCCGGCCGTACGGGTTCCTGCTCCTCTATGCGCTGATGTTCACGGGCGTGCTCTCCGCCATCATGCGGCCCGTGCAGCGCTTCGTCCTGGGTTGGCTACTGTGACTGAACGGCAACGCGTGGTGTCGGGCATGCGCCCGACGGGCAGGCTTCATCTCGGCCACCTGGTCGGGGCGCTCCAGAACTGGGAGAAGCTGCAGTCGGTCTACGACTGCTTCTACTTCGTCGCCGACTGGCACGCGCTCACCAGCAACTACGCGGACACGGGCGACATCGTCGAGAACGCGCTCGACAACGTGGCCGACTGGATTGGCGCGGGTCTCGACCCCGAGACGAGCGTCTTCTTCGTCCAGTCGATGGTGCCCGAGCACGCGGAGCTGTACCTGCTGCTGCAGATGGTCACGCCCATCCCGTGGCTCGAGCGCGTGCCCACCTACAAGGAGCAGATGGAGCAGCTCGCCGAGAAGGATCTCTCGAGCATCGGCTTCCTCGGCTACCCGCTGCTGCAGACGGCCGACGTCGTCATCTACGGCGCGCACTGGGTGCCCGTCGGCGAGGACCAGGTGCCGCACCTCGAGCTTTCCCGCGAGGTCGTGCGCCGGTTCAACAACTTCTACTTCCCGGTCCCCGAGGGGGCACCACCCCGCGGGCTGGTGGAGCCGCAGGCTCTGCTCACGCCCGTGCCACGGCTGCCCGGCCTCGACAACCGGAAGATGAGCAAGAGCTACCAGAACACCATCGACCTGTCCGACGATGCCGATACGGTGAAGGCGAAGGTCCGCCAGATGTACACGGACCCGAAGCGCGTGCGCGCCGATATCCCGGGGACGGTGGAGGGGAATCCCGTCTTCACGTATCACGACGCGTTCAACCCTGACGTTGCCGAAGTGGAGGATCTCAAGGCCCGCTACCGTGCCGGCAAGGTCGGAGACGTCGAGGTGAAGACGAAGCTCGCCGCCGCCGTGAACGCCATGCTGGACCCGATTCGCGAGCGGCGCGCCGCCGCCCTGGCGCGCCCGGGCTACCTGCGCGAAGTGCTGGTCGAGGGGTCGAAGCGCGCACGGCTCATCGCCCTGGAGACGATGGAGCAGGTGCGCGCCGCCATCAAGCTGAAGTACTAGGCCCATGAGCGACGAGCAGACAGGCGCGGGCGCGCCGGAGGAGGCGTTCGAGTCGCAACTCGACGCCATCAAGATCAGGCTGCAGTCCTTCGAAGGGCCGCTCGATCTCCTGGTGCACCTGATCCGGAAGAACAAGGTGGATGTCTACGACATCCCCATCGCCCTCATCACGAAGCAGTACCTCGAGTACCTGGACCTGATGCAGGAGTTGAACCTCGACATCGCCTCCGAGTTCCTGGTGATGTCGGCCACGCTCATCCACATCAAGAGCCGGATGCTGCTGCCGCGGCCCGAGACCGCGGCCGGAGACGTCACCGAGGAAGAGGATCCCCGCGACGCGCTCGTCCGCCGGCTGCTCGAGCACGAGCGGTTCAAGGCCGCTGCCGAGCTGCTGCACGAGCGCGAGACGCTCCGCAGCGCGCAGTGGACCCGCCCCGACGCTCCAGTCGAGGCCATCGCCGGCGAGGAGTACGAGCCCGAGCTGGAAGTGGATCTCTTCAGCCTGCTGGCCGCGTTCAAGACGGTCCTCGAGCGCGCCCGCGAGCGCCCGCCCGTTCCGCTGCCGCCGGAGCAGATCTCCATCGAGGCGCGCATCGAGCAGCTGCTCGAGCGGCTGTCTGAAACCGACGCCTGCGGCTTCGAGGATCTCTTCGACGACGTGGCCACCCGGCCGGACATGATCGTCACGTTCCTGGCGCTGCTGGAGATGATCCGGCTCAAGCTGGTGCGTGTGTTCCAGAGCGCCCAGGTGGGCGCCATCCGCATCTACAAGCGGGCCCGCCCGCAGGACGCGCCGCACCCCATTCACGACCCCGAGGACGAGTTCAAGGCACACCACCGGGCGGCCGACGCGGCCCCGCCGGAGGCAGACAAGGGCACACCGGAATGAACGAGCACGAGGAGAATCCCATCGACGCCGAGGCAGCCGAAGCGCCGGCCGCCCCCGAGGGCGGTGAGGTGGCCCCCGAGGTGGCCGCGATGGAGAGCGACACGGTGGGCGAGGGCGAGAAGCCCCGCATGGACCTCTCGCAGCTGAAGGCCATCGTCGAGGCGCTGGTCTACGCGTCGCCCGAGCCGCTGACGCCGAAGATGCTCTTGAAACTGCTGGCCGACGAGCCGAAGGAAGACGTGCTGGCGGCCGTTGAGGCGCTGAAACAGGACTACGACGGCCGGCCCGGCCTGCACATGGCTGAGGTGGCGGGCGGCTACCAGATCACGACGCGGCCCGAGCTGCACGACTGGGTCCGGCG
>CAZLBU010000250.1:0-4236 GCA_964557815.1 uncultured Bifidobacteriaceae bacterium
GACCCAGGCGCTCGAACGTCATGCCGCGCTTGTAGTACGCGTCCGGCACCTTGTCGCCCTTCGGATAGCTGGCGATGACGCGATTGTAGGCGTCCATCGCGTTCGCGTACTTCCCATCCGCGAAGTTGCACTCCCCGATGTAGAACTGCGCGTCGTCGGCGGCTTCGCTGCGGGGGAAGCTGCGGAGATACGTGCCGAATCCCTCGATGCAGAGCGTCCACTGGCCGGCCGTGTAGTCGGTCCAGGCCGTGTCGTACAGCCGCTGCGGCGAGATACCTGGGGCGACCGGCGCCACGGGCGGAGGCGCCGCGCCGACCGGCTCACCTGGCGCGGGCGCCGGCGGAGTGCCGGCCGCCGGTGGCACGCCGGCCACGGCCGCTCCAGGGTCGGCGGCGGGAGCGTTCGGGTCGATGGTCGGCGTGGGCGGGGGATAGGAAGGGATCGCCAGGCGCAGCGCTTCGATTTCCTGCGAGAGTGACGTGATGCGGACGTTGGTCTCGTCCACGCGCTCCTTGACGACGCGCAGGTCGCTGCCCACCTGGTCCACGGTGAGCTTCTGGTCGGCGAAGCCCTTCCGGGTGGCCGCGTTCTGATCGTCGGTGCGGGCTGACAGCTGCTTGAGCGTCTCGCCAATCTGCGCGAGCGCTGCGGCCAGTTGCTGCTGCAGCTGCTGCGTCTGCTCCTGCAGCATGCGGATGTCGGCCATCATCTGCATCTCGCGCCGCGACTGCGCGGCGGCCGGGCCCGCAGTGACCCACAGCGCGGCCACGGCGAGGGCGCAGACGGAGGTGTGCCGTGTCATGCCCACCATGTTAACCGCTTACCTGGCCGTGATCACGAAGTGCGCGCGGCGGTTCTTCGACCACGCCTCCTCGTTGTGCCCCGGATCGAACGGGAACTCCTTCCCGTAGCTGACCGTGCGGAGGCGCTCGGCCGGGATGCCCAGCGACACGAGATACGAGCGCGCGGCCAGCGCGCGCCGCTCGCCGAGGGCGAGGTTGTACTCCGCCGTGCCCCGCTCGTCGCAGTGCCCCTCGATGGTCACCTGCATCTGCGGGTACTTCCTGAGCACCTGGGCGTTCTCCTGCAGCACCTGCTGGCCCTCCGGCCCCACCTCGGAACTGTCGAGCTCAAAGAGCACCGGCTTCAGGATGCCCGAGCGGTTCAGGGCATCGAGGTCGCCCGGCAGGTCGCCCGCCGAAATCGAGTCCGGCTCGGGCGGCACCGGGATCGGCTCGTCCACCGGGCGCGGCGGGCTCGGTGGCTCCGGCGTGACCGCCGACGTATCGCCCGGCGGCGGCATCGGCCGCTCCACGGGTGCGGTCTTCTTGGCGCACGCACTCGCCATGGTCAGCAGCACCACCGCCGCGGCCAGTGGCATCAGTCGAGTCCGCTTCATCATGATTCTCCCCGCTCTCCTCATCCGCTCGTCCGCCCTTATCTGCGTCATCTGCGTCATCTGCGCAATCTGCGTCATCTGCGTTATTGGGACCAGTTCGGCGTGAAGTTGTTCCCCTCGCGCGTGATCTGCCGCACGTTGCGACCGTCGCGATCCACCGTGAAGATCTGGCTGCGGCCCGCGCGCGTGGACATGAACGCCAGGTGCCGCCCGTTCGGCGACCAGGCCGGGCTCTCGTTGGTCCCCTCGCCGAAGGTGATCTGCCGCGTGACGCCATCGGCCAGGCTCAGGATCTTGATGTCGTAGCCAGGGCCGGTCCGCGCGGCAAAGGCGATCTCGTTGTACGGCGCCGGCGACCACGTCGCGCGGTCGGCGTACGATTCGTAGGTCAGGCGGCGGAGCCCCGTGCCGTCCGCTCCGACGACGTAGATCTGCGGTGTGCCCGTGCGGTCGGATGTGAATGCGATCTGCGTCCCGGTCGGCGACCAGGTCGGCGTGGAATCGATGGCCGGGTTGTCGGTCAGCCGGCGCACGCCGGAGCCGTCCCGGTTCATCACGTAGAGCTCCGAGTTGCCGTCGCGGTTCGACATGAACGCGATCTGCCTGCCATCCGGCGAGAACACGGGCAGGAAGTTCTGGCCGATACCCCGGCCTGGCTCTTCCATCGTCCCGACGTAGATGTTGGCGATGAGGATGTCCGGCAGCGTCTTGCGGTACGACGTGTAGGCGATGGAGCGGCCGTCCGGCGACCAGTTCGGCGTGATGTTCAGCGCGCGGTTGATCGTGATGCGGCGCTGGTTGGCCCCGTCGTAGTCCGCGATGTAGATCTCCTTCACGTCGCGCTGCTCGACGGTCCCGGTCACGCGCTCGCGATTCCGGTCCGACGAGAAGGCGAGCTTCGTCCGCGCCACGCCACGCATGCCCCGCTGCGACTGGTGGATCTCGTCGGCCATCGTGTGCGCGTAGATGCGCGGGTTCGCCGCCGCGCCGGTGTACTCGCGCCCGTAGGCCTGCTGCCGCGCGCGCACGTTGTAGAGGCGCATCTCCACGCGGATGCCCGTGGCGGCGCGCTGCACCGTGCCGATCACGACGCCGTCGGCGCCGAGCTCGCGCCAGCGGTCGAACGGCACCTCGGCAATGGACGCCGCCGGCGGGATCGACCGGTACGTGTCGCGCGGGATCATGTAGAACTCGCGCTCGAAGTCCATGTCGTCCCACAGCACCTGGCCGATGACCTTCGCGGCCTCCTGCACTTCCTTGTCGGGCGAGAGGGCGAGCAGGTCGGGCACCGCGAGGCGCGGCGGCGTCCCGGGCTCGCCCGTAATCCGCACTTCCACCTCGCTGGGCTGCTGCTGTGACGCCGGTGGCGAGGGTGGCGTAGGCGGCTGCTGCGCCGCCAGCGCGACCGCTCCCAGCAGCAGGAGCGCGCCCGCGGCCAGCGGCCGACGCCCGCTGGCGCGCCCTGCAGCCCTGGAGCAAGCTTCGATCGGGAAAGGTGTCATCAGTCTGGCCCTACCGGACATAGTCGAAGTTGAGGTGCACCGTCAGCCGATCCCCCGTGTAGGCGGCCGGCAGCGGTGGCAACTGGCGCGTCAGCGACAACGCCCGCTGCGAGTAGTAGTCGAGTGCCGGCGTCCCGCTCGACCGCTCCACCTGGAGGTTCGTGAGCCGGCCGTCCCGTTCGATCACGAACTTCATCAGCGTCGTGCCATCCGCGCCCTGCTTCGAGCTCCAGTTGCGCGTGATGAGATCCACCATCGTGGCGAGGTAATCCGGGCAGCAGAAGTTGGCGACGTCCAGGTACCCGCCGGTGCCGCCGCCCCCGGCCGACAGGCCGAATCCCTGGCCCCGCCCCGCCGTCTGCGCGACGGCGCTTCCAGCCTGCACCTCGGCGCCCTTGGTCGGCGTGCGGCTCCGCGGATCCTTGGCCTCCACCTTGGCGGTGGCCGTCTGCTTCTTCGGCCGGCTCGATCGTCTTCTTCGTTTCGACGGGCTGTGCCTGCTGCACCGGACGCCCGCCAAGCGTGGACAACCCGCCGTCGCGGGGCCCGACGGCCCCGCCGAGGCTGATCTGCATCACGACCGCCGGCTCTTCCGCCAGCCGTGCCCCCAGCCAGCTCGCCGGTATCACGGCGAGCAGGACCGTGAGGACCACGTGCACGAGCAGCGACCACCCGACCACCCGGCCGAGGGGCTCGGTATCGTACGCGCGCTGCCGGAGAACCGCGGAGACCGCGTCCATGGTTACCGGCGCCCCCGTGGCGGCGGCGCGGGCATGGTCACGATGCCGACGCGTTCGACACCGCCGGCCTTGAGGCTGTCCATGACCTCCATGAGCTCCTGCAGCTGGACCGTCCCGTCGCCGCGCAGAAACACTTCCTTCTGCTCGCGGTTGGCCATCAGCTGCCGCATCCGCTCCGACAGCACGTCCCGCGGCACGGCCTCGTCGTCCATGAAAACCCTGCCGTCCTTGCGGTACGACACCGGCACGGTGATGTACATCCGGGTCTCGGACATCTTGTCCGCGCGCTGCGCCACGGGGAGGTTCACCTCGACCCCCTTTTGCATCATCGGTGCCGCCACCATGAAGATGATGAGCAGCACGAGCATGACGTCCACCAGCGGGATCACGTTGATCTCCGACAGCGACGTGGACACGCGCCGGCCGCGCTGGCGCCCGCCGCCGGCCTCGGGCTGTGGCAGGACCTTCGGCACTAGGTGAAGTTCCTTTCCGAGATGTTCAGGAACTCCAGCGCGAAGTCGTCCATCTCGGTCGCGTAGACCTTCACCCGCGTCGTCAGGTGGTTGTAGAAGTAGACGGCGGGGATGGCCGCGAA
>CAZLBU010000251.1:0-4223 GCA_964557815.1 uncultured Bifidobacteriaceae bacterium
CAATCCCGAGGACTACACCGCCCGCGGCAAGATCATCACGCCGCTCAAGGACCGCATCGGCGCCGAGATCCGCACGCACTACCTCGCGTCGCGGGCCGAGGCCATGGCCATCACCGCGCAGGAGGCATGGACCGAGCGCGGCACGCCCGTGCAGGTCCCGCCGTTCGTCCGCGAGGCCGTCGAGGAGCTGGCCTTCCAGGCCCGCCAGGACCGCCGCGTGGACAAGCGCTCGGGGGTCAGCCAGCGCATGCCCATCAGCGTGCTCGAGAGCGTCGTCTCGAATGCCGAGCGGCGCGCGCTCGCCGCCGGCGAGTCGATGGTCGTCCCGCGCATCATCGACATCTACGCGGCTCTGCCCTCGATGACCGGCAAGCTGGAGCTCGAATACGAGGGCGAGTTGAAGGGCGCCGACCAGATCGGGCGCGAGCTCATCCGGGCTGCCGTCGCCACCGTCTTCGAGGGCCACTTCCCCGACGCTGATATGCGCTCGATCGTGGAGTGGTTCGACCTCGGAGGCTCGCTGAACCTGGGCGATCTCGAGCCGGCGTCTGCCGTCCTGAGCGAGGCGCACAAGGTGCAGGGGCTCATCGAGATGGCGCGTCGCGCCGGCCTTCCCGCCGATGCCGCGGCGCCGCTGGTTGCCGCCGCCGTGGACTTCGTGCTGGAAGGGCTCTACGCGCAGAAGAGGATCAGCCGCAGCGACGGGCGCGGCTTCCACGGCGCGGAGACCGCCAGGCGGCCCCCCATGGCCTCGGATCGCCGCACACCGGTCCTCACGCCGGACGATGACGACGAGCCCGGGCACGAAGGCGGCGGGAAGAAGAAGAAGCGGTACTACAACTGACGCGGCCGGGAGTGGGTGGCGTCGGGAGTCGGCAGTCGTTGACTACGGAGCGCAGGGGCTTCAGCCCCGGCGTCGCGGCCCGAAACGATGAAGTTCAAGTATTCCAAGTACGTCCCGAACCCGCTGGACGAGCTCGACATGGACGAGCTCATGTCGAAGCTGAGCGACCTGCTGCTCTCGAGCGGCTTCGACAACCCGTGGGATCCATCCGGCGGCATGGACCGGACCATGCAGGCGCTGCACGATGCGATCCTCGAGGCGCTGTTCAGCGGCGGGGTCCTGCCGCCGGACGTCATCGAGAAGCTCTTCGGCGACCAGGCGGAAGGCAGCGAAGAGGAGGTTCGCGAGCAGCTCGAGCCGCTCATCCAGCAGATCATCCAGCGGATGCAGGAGTCGGGCTACATCAGCCCGGCGCCGGACCTGCAGGCCGAGCAGGCACGGCGCCGTCAGGGTGGCGGTCCCGGCGAGGGCGACCCCGGCGAAGTCCACTTCGAGGTCACCGACAAGGCGCTGGACTTCCTGGGGTACAAGGCGCTCCGTGATCTGCTCGGCTCCCTCGGCCACAGCAGCGCCGGCCGCCACGACACGCGCGACCTCTCCACCGGCGTGGAGACGAGCGGCGCGCCGAAGCCCTACGAGTTCGGTGACACGCTCAACATCGACGCGACGGCCACCATCCTGAACGCCGTGTCGCGCCAGGCGGCGGAGCGGGCCGAGGGCGAGGCGGCCCGCCGCGCCGGCGAGGACGGCTACCAGCCCGAGCCCGGCGACGCTCCCGCGGTCACCACGAGCGGCATCGACATCGACTACCAGGACCTGATGGTCGCGCAGGGCGAGTACCAGAGCTCGTGCGCCACCGTGCTGATGCTCGACTGTAGCCACAGCATGATCCTCTACGGCGAGGACCGCTTCACGCCTGCCAAGCGCGTGGCCATGGCGCTCGCGCACCTCATCCGCACGCAGTACCCGGGCGACACGCTGCAGGCCGTGCTGTTCCACGACAGCGCGGAGGAAATTCCCATCCGCGAGCTGGGGCGCGTGCGCGTCGGCCCGTACTACACCAACACGCGCGAGGGCCTGCGGCTGGCGCGGCGCCTGCTCGAGAAGCAGCGCAAGGACATGCGGCAGATCGTGATGATCACCGACGGCAAGCCCTCGGCGCTCACGCAGCCAGACGGCCGCATCTACAAGAACGCCTTCGGGCTCGACCCGTTCGTCATCGCCGAGACCTTCGCCGAGGTGTCGGCGTGTGCGAAGGCGGGCATCATGATCAACACCTTCATGCTCGCGCGCGACTACGACCTCGTGGCGTTCGTCCGGCGCGTCGCCGCCATGTGCCGGGGCAAGGCGTACTTCACCACGCCGTACACCCTGGGGCAGTACGTGCTGATGGACTACATGGACAAGAAGACGAAGACGGTGCACTGATGGCCACGAGCACCATCCCCATCTTTCCGCTGCCGACGGTCGTGCTGTTCCCGAACGTCTTCCTGCCGCTGCACATCTTCGAGGCGAGGTACCGGCAGATGGTGGCCGACGCGCTGTCGGGCGACCGCATCATCGGCATGACGCTGCTCAAGGCCGGCTACGACGAGGCCGGCGAGCGCCCGCCCGTCTACGCCATCGGCTGCTCCGGCGTCATCACCCACGTCGAGCGGCTGGCGGACGGACGGTTCAACCTCGTCCTCAGGGGCGTCGAGAAGTTCCGGATCCTCGGCGAGGACGAGCCCGCGCCAGGCCGGCTGTATCGCACGGCCATCATCAGCCCGCTGGACGAGTCGGTGAACGATCTCGAGCGCGCGGCACTCTCGGGCGAGCGCCGTCGCCTGGAGGCGCGGCTCGCGCCGCTCTTCGAGCGCGCGCGGGCCGAGTCGTTCCTCCCGCAAACCATGCCCGACGCCGATCTGGTCAACGCGCTCGCGCAGTACCTGGAGTTCGACCCGGTCGAGCGGCAGGCGCTGCTCGAGCAGCCGGGCCCCGTGGCCCGCTGCCGCGCGATGCTGGAGCTGCTGGAGGTGAAGGCGCTCATCGAGCGCACCGCGTCGGCGGAGCCGGGCACGATGCATTGAGGCCCTTCGGGTGGGCCCTCCGGGTAGGCCCTTCGGGTGGGCCTGCGGTGGGTTGGCGGGCAGACCGCAATCCCGCCGCCGAAGGCGGCCCACGGCGCGAGGCGCCGCCCACCCGCGCAGCGGGCCTTCAATGCGTCATCGCATAGATGACCGCGTTGATCGCCAGCGCGTAGCCGTTCGGCGAGAACTGGTAGAAGAACTCGGGCTCCTCGCCTTCACGCTCCCAGGAGTCCGAGATGTCGGTGTCGTGCGTCATCAGGACCATCATGCGCCCGTGCCGATCGTGGATGGCCCTGATGTGCGGCACGGCGGTCTCGGCGCCTCGCTCGCTGGTTTCGCCTCCCGACCGGCGCCAGTGGCTGATGGCGGGAATCTGAGGCAGCTCCTTCACCTCGAACAGCGTGCGCCACAGCGGGTGCGTCATCGGGACGTCCTCGATGGGGTACTCGGACGGGGGCAGGATGCGGCCGATCTGATCCACCCAGACATCCCACGCGCGGTGACCCCAGAAGTCGTCCACCCAGAGGAACCCGCCCTTCTGGAAGTACGTCCGCAGCGCCAGCGCCTCTTCGGGCTCGAAGTGCGCGGTGCCGACATCCGAGGCCAGCAGGAACGGGCACTGGAAGAGGAAGGGATCGGTGGGCCGCACGACCAGGTGGTTGGCGTCACCCGAGGCCTGCCGGCTGATCTGTACCTTGCTCAGCTCACCCAGGCGGATGGGGAAGTTCAGGTCCGCGCCCGGGTAGTCGGTGTTCCAGCCCGAGCCGCTCGGCTCGCGCCAGCGGCTCGTGAACATCAGGCGGCAGAAGTTGAACTTGCCGTCGAAGCTCTCCGCCGTCGGGAATCGCGGCGGCACGCGGCGTCCCCAGCCCCGCCACATGAAGGGCTCCTGCGCGGCGAGCGTCGTGGTCACCACCACCAGCACGAGCGCGACGAGCCGGGCAAGGCGGGCCATGTCAATGGGTCATCGCGTAGACGGCCACGTTCATGCCGAGGGCGTAGCCGTTGGGCGAGAAGGCGTAGAAGTACTCGGGCTCCTCGCCCTCACGCTCCCACGAATCCGCGATGTCGGTGTTGTGCGTCATCAGCACCATGACGCGGCCGTGCGCGTCGGTGATGGCCGCCATGTGCGCGCGCGCCGACAGCGGGCCCATCTCCGACGTGTCCCCCCCGGTCTGGCTCCAGTACTGCCACGCCGGCACCTGGGGAATATCCTTCACCTCGAAGAGCGCGCGGTAGATGGGGTGATCCGGCATCAGGTCCTTGATCGGGTACTGCTCGGGCGGCAGGACCTTGGCGACCTCGCGGGC
>CAZLBU010000252.1:0-2002 GCA_964557815.1 uncultured Bifidobacteriaceae bacterium
TCAATCCCTCAATCCCTCAATCCCTCAATCCCTCAATCCCTCAATCCCTCAATCCTTCAATCACTCAATCCCAACGACCCAACGCCGCAATCAGAGATCACCCGATGAATCGTCAATCGTCAATCGCCGATCATCAATGGGCAGGGACTTGTATACTTCCCCCGATGTTCTTTCGCGGCCAGACGATTGGAAAGTACCGCATCATTTCGACGCTCGGCAGCGGCGGATTCGGCGCCGTCTACCTCGCGGAAGACACCTGGATCGACAAGAAGGTCGCCCTGAAGGTTCCGCATCGCCAGAACATGGACTTCGGCGAACTGCTGCGCGAGCCCCGCCTCCTGGCCTCGCTGAGCCATCCCAACGTGGTGACGGTCCTCACCGCCGAGAAGCAGGACGATGTGTTCTTCATCGTCATGGAATACGTGCCCGGCGAGACGCTGGAGGCCATCATCGAGCGCGAAGGCGCGTTGGACCTGGCGCGGGCGCTCGACTATACGTGCCAGATCTGCAACGCCGTGGATCATGCCCAGAAGCAGGGCATCATCCATCGCGACCTGCGCCCGGGCAACGTGCTGGTCACCGAGCACGGCATGCTGAAAGTGGCCGACTTCGGCACGTCGCGTTTCCTGGAGATCGCGGCCCACGGGACCACGGTCATCGGCAGCCCGCCCTACATGGCTCCCGAGCAGTTCCAGGGCAAGGCGGTCTTCGCCTCCGACATCTACTCGCTCGGCGTCACGATGTACCAGATGCTCACGGGGACTCTCCCCTATGACACGCCGGCTCCATCCGATCTCGAGCGCCTGATGCGCGGCGAGCTCACCACGCCGCCGCGCGTGCGGAACCCGAAGCTCCCGAAGAGCATCGCCGGCATCGTGATGAAGGCCATGGCGCCGGAGGTCACCGACCGCTACCAGCGGGCCGGAGAGCTGCTCGACGCGGTGCTCTCGGCCCGCGCCGAGATCGCCCCGCGCCGTCCGTGGCGCCCCGCCGCGGTCGCTGCGGCCGCCGGAGGCGATCCCATGCAGGACATCCAGGCGCGCCTGAAGGCACGCGAGGCCCCCCAGGCGCGCTTCTGCTGGAACTGCGGCAAGGCGCTCCCCGCCCGGGCCGAGGCCTGTCCCTTCTGCCGGGAGCGCCAGTAGCCGACGGCCCCTGAGCGATAATTCCTCCATGGCATTCGACGACCGCGGAAAGGTGTGGATGAACGGCGCCCTCGTGGCATGGAAGGACGCCACGGTGCACGTGGCCGCGCACGCGCTGCACTACGGCACGGGCATCTTCGAGGGCATCCGCGCGTACGAGACGAGCAACGGCAGCGCCATCTACCGGCTTCCCGAGCACATGCGGCGCCTGTTCGATTCCTGCCGCGTCTACCGGATGGACCCGCCGTGGTCGATCGACGAGATGACCGCGGCCGTCGTCGCCACGGTGCAGGCGAACGGGTACCCGTCCTGCTACATCCGTCCCCTCGTCTACCGGGGTGTGGAGCAACTGGGCCTGGATCCCCGTCCGTGTCCGGTGGACGCGACCATCATCGTGTGGGAGTGGAGCGCGATGTTCGGCGCCGAGGGGCTCGAGAAGGGCATCGACGTCGGCGTCAGCTCGTGGACGCGCCTGGCACCCAACACCCTGCCGGCCATGGCCAAGGCCTCGGCCAACTACGCGAACTCGGCGCTCATCAAGATGCAGGCGTCGCTCGACGGCTACGGCGAGGCGATTGCGCTCGACGAGAGCGGCATGGTGAGCGAGGGCAGCGGCCAGAACCTCTTCCTGGTGAGGGACGCGGTGATCTACACGCCGGCGATCAGCTCGTCCATTCTGCAGGGCATCACCCGCGACAGCGTCATCGTGATGGCGCGGGACCTGGGGTACGAGGTGCGCGAAACCCCGATCCCGCGCGAGTTCCTTTACATGGCGGACGAGGCGTTCTTCTGCGGCACCGCCGTGGAGGTGACCCCGGTGCGGTCCATCGATCGGATCGCGGTCGGATCGGGCCGGC
>CAZLBU010000252.1:2012-3234 GCA_964557815.1 uncultured Bifidobacteriaceae bacterium
ACCGCCGCCCTTCAGGAGCGGTTCTTCGGCATCATCACGGGCGGCGTGCCCGACACGCACCGCTGGTTGACGCCGGTGTCCGCAACCGTCTCCCGCTGATCAGGCTTCGGGGCCGGCTCCATCCGGGCCTCCGCTCATCCCGGCGCACGCCTGCGCACCGCTGCATCGGGCACCGCCGCGCGCGGCGCCGGCCCGGGTATTGCACCCTTGCGCCCTGCACCCTTCTCCTTCATCATGGCCGAGTCATGCATGTCAACGATCTCCTGAAGCTGGCCGTCGAGCGCGGAGCGTCGGACCTTCACCTGAAGGTCGGGACCTATCCCATGGCCCGCGTCCATGGGCGGCTCATTCGCGTCACCGATGACAAGAAGCTGGACCACGAGGACCTCGTGGAGATGGCGGCCTCCATCATGTCGGCCACCCAGCGCCAGCGGTTCAAGGACGCGCAGGAGATCGACCTCGCCTACAGCGTGCCGGGCCTCGGCCGGTTCCGCTGCAACGTCTTCCAGCAGCGCGGCACCATCGGCGCCGTGCTCGTCATCCCCTTCAAGGTGAAGTCGATCGACGAGCTGGACCTGCCGGCCGTCCTCAAGAAGATCGCGGAGGAGGAGCGCGGCCTCGTGCTCGTGACCGGCACCACGGGCAGCGGCAAGAGCACCACCCTCGCGGCCATGATCGACCACATCAACAACACGCGATCGTCTCACGTCATCACCATCGAGGACCCGATCGAATACCTGCACAAGGACAACGAGGCCATCATCACGCAGCGCGAGATCGGCGTGGACACGCGCTCGTTCGCCTACGCGCTCCGCAGCGCGCTGCGCCAGGACCCCGACGTCGTGCTGGTCGGCGAAATGCGCGACCTGGAGACCATCGAGACGGCGCTGCACGCGGCGGAGACGGGCCACCTGGTGTTCTCGACCCTCCACACCCTCGACGCCACCGAGACCATCAACCGCATCATCTCGGTCTTCCCGCCGCACCAGCAGAAGCAGGTACGCCTGCAGCTGGCCGTCGTGCTGAAGGCCGCCGTGGCCATGCGCCTCATCCCCCGCGCCGACGGCAACGGACGCGTGCCCGCGATGGAGGTGCTCATCGCCACGCCCTTCATCAAGGACTGCATCATCGACAAGGAGAAGACGCACCTCATCCAGGGCGCCATCGCCCAGGGCACATCCCAGTACGGGATGCAGACGTTCGACCAGTCCATCTTCAGCCT
>CAZLBU010000252.1:3324-4144 GCA_964557815.1 uncultured Bifidobacteriaceae bacterium
TCCGACCAGGCGCGGGACCAGATGGCCAGCGCGCTCTTCGGAAGGCCGACCGCCAGTGCGACGGACTCCGAGATCACGCGATTCGGGAAGTAGCGACCCGCCAGACGCCTACACGACGGCGCTCGCGCTACTCGGCCAGCGCGAGCTCTCGGAAGCCCAGCTCCGCGCAAGGCTCACCCGCCGCGGCTGCGACCCGGACGCCATCGAGCACGCTCTCGATCGGCTGAAGAAGGACCGCACCCTGGACGATGGGCGCGTGGCCGGGGCCGCGGCGCGCCTGGAGGCGGCCGTCCGCCGGCGCGGGCCCGCGCGCGTGCGCCAGCGCCTGCAGGCCATGGGCCTGGCCCCGGAGATCGTTCAACGGGCCGTGGCCGACGCCTTCGACGAGGTGGACGCGGCGGCCCTGCTCGACGCCGCCCTCGAACGGCGCCTGCGGGGCCGGGCCCTCGCCGACCTGGACGACCAGGCTCGCGCTCGCCTGGTGCGGGGACTCGTGGGCCAGGGATTCTCGCTGGGGGAGGTGCTCAGACGGGTCAGGGAATAGCGTTCTCGGGTTCTGGGGTTCTGGGGTTCTGGGGTTCTGCCGACTCCCGACCCTGCGCCTGGCTCAAGGTCGCCCTGGGCGTATCGAAGGGCGACTAAAATACTGCAGTGCATCCGAACGATATCCGCGCGTCTTTCCTGAAGTATTTCGAACGCCACGGCCACCGCATCGTCTCCAGCTCGCCGCTGGTGCCCGGCGACGACCCCACACTGCTGTTCACCAACGCCGGGATGAACCAGTTCAAGGACGTCTTCCTGGGCCGCGAGAAGCGCGACT
>CAZLBU010000253.1:0-732 GCA_964557815.1 uncultured Bifidobacteriaceae bacterium
TCACCTTCTCCGGCTCGGCCGGCATGCCGTGATCCGCCGTGATGGCGAGCAACCGGCCGTTCGGGCCGGCCTTGCGGTCGAGGACTTCGAGCAGCCGTGCGACCTGCCGATCGAGCTCCGCCATCTCCTCGCGCATCTCGGGGGCGTCCGGGCCGTAGGCGTGCCCCACGTAGTCGGGACCCTTCATGTTCACGAACAGCAGATCGGTGATCTCGTCCGCCCCGAACGCCTCGCGCGTGGCCACCTCGACCAGGGCCTGGCCCTCGAAGCGCTGGAAGAGGCTCGACGCGCGGAACTTCGACGGATCCGAGATGTCGTGGCCCATCCACGTGCCGCCCGCCTCGGTCCAGAAGGCCTTCCCGTTGATGGCCTTCAGGTAGTCGGGCATCACGTAGCACTCCGGGTTGGTCTCCCACCCCGCGTCCCGCGTGCTGTAGCTGGCCGCGATGATCTTGCGACCGTTCACCAGGCAGGAGCCGCGGCCCACCAGGCCCGCCGTGGCGCGGATGGCGCCCCCCTGGCCAACGATGATGGCCCTGCCGTCGGTCGTCAGGTTCCACACGTCGGCAAGGGTCAGCGCCATCAGCTCCCGCGGGTCCAGCGCGGCGTACGCGGGCTGCGGGCGCCGGGTCACCCGGTTGAAGATCGTATTGGCCGCCAGCCCGTGGATGCGCGGGTCGGTGCCGGTGCCGATCGTGGCGTGGCCGACGCTCGTGAGCGTGGGCAGGTAGT
>CAZLBU010000253.1:742-4096 GCA_964557815.1 uncultured Bifidobacteriaceae bacterium
CGCGTGTTCGAGAATCACGCACCCTCGCGGCGCAGGCGCGTCAGCGTGGGCATCACCTCGGCGTAGGTGTCGAAGTAGTCGGCGCGCATGCCGTCGAAGACGAGCAGCGCGACGACACGCGGGCGTCGCGAGGTGTCGATGGCCCGGCTCAGCACGCGGCCCGTCATGGAGGCCATGGGAGGCGCTCCGATGGCCGCCCCGAGCGTGGGCGCGACGTCCTGCTGGCGCGTGGGCTCGCGGTACTCGCCCGGCCTGACGAACGGCGCACCGTGCAGCAGCAGCGGGATGTGCGCGTCGGCGTCCCACGGCGAGCCGTGCATGAAGCCGTACAAGGGATCGCGGTCGGTGATGACGTCACCCTCGCGAGGCACGACGAAGATCTGGCCGCTTCGGCCGGGGTAGTAGCCACGGGCGAACATCTGCAGCCACCGTTCGCGGTCCGTGGCGGGCGGTCGGCGGCGATGCCCGGCGCGGGCGCCGTCGTCGGCGGCGGCGACGTTCGGGGGGCGGTGGCGCACGCGTCGAGTGCGAGAAGCAGTGGAACGGCGGCCACCAGGTGGAAAGCACCACGTCGGGTCGGGATCGGCATACGATGGAAGGAAGGAACCAGCCCTGAAACGTATCATGCCCGGTTCCGCGCGAGGTGACGTGTTGATGACGAATCGATTCGGTCGGCAGGCGGGGTTGCTGGGCGTGGGAGCGTTGCTGGTGGGCGCGGTCGTTGGCGCCTCGGCCGGCGCGGCACAGCCTGCGCGCTCGGTGAACGACGGCGTGTACACCGCCGCACAGGCCGAGCGGGGCGCGAAGGTCTTCGAGAAGACCTGCACCGCCTGCCACGACACCGCGCGCTTCACCGGCGCAGAGTTCACCTCCGCGTGGACGGGGATGCCCTTGAAGGGCTTGTTCGACGCGGTGCAGACGATGCCCGAAGACAACCCGGGCAGCCTCCCACCCCAGGACTACGCCGACGTCATCGCGTTCTTCCTGCAGTTGAACGAGTACAAGCCCGGCGAGAGCGAGCTCGAGGGAACCGCCGAGGCCATGGGCGCCATCGCCATGGAAGCACGCAAGCCCTGAGACGACCGACTCATGGCCGATCCAACACCAGGCGCGGCGTCCTCGGCACGCCTCGTGCGGCTGTACGCAGGCGCACTGGCGCTGGCGGATTGGCTGAACGCTCACCGGTGGGCGGTGCTGGTCTCTGGCGCGCCGGCGGTCCTGCTCGCCATCGTCGCCATCAACCAGTTCGTCCTGCTCGGCTTTCCGAACTCCGGCGACGAGTACGTCTACCTTTATCAGGCGGAGACGATGGCGGCGGGGCGCCTTTGGAACCCGGCTCCGGCGCCTGCGGAACTCTTCCAGTTCAACTACATCGTCCAGGAGCCCGGACGGGCCTACGGGAGCTTCCCGTTCGGGTGGCCGCTGATGCTCGCACTCGGTCTGTCGCTGGGGCTGCCGGCCTGGCTGGTGAATCCGCTGCTCGGCACCCTCACGCTGGGCCTCCTCTGGTGCCTTGGGGCACGCCTCTACAGCCCGCGAGTAGGCGTGCTGGCGGCCGTACTGGTCGGCCTGACGCCATTCTTCCTGTTCAATGCCGCCTCGTATTTCTCGCACACGGCGTGCGGGGCGCTGCTCCTGGCCGCCGCCTGCGTGGCGGCGAGGCCCGATCGCTCGCCGGCCTGGGTGCCGCTGGCGGTGGGCCTGCTGGTGGGGTGGGCCGTTGTCACGCGCTACCTGACCGGCGTGGTCTGCGCGGTGCCCGTCGCCGTGCTGCTCCTGCGCTCCGGCGTCTCTCGGCCCTGGACCCTGCTGCTCTTCGCGCTGGGCGGCCTGCCGTGGCTCGCCGCATTGCTGGCCTATAACCAGGCCCTCACGGGCAGCCCGTGGCAGTTGACGCTCACGCCGATCACGGCGTCGCTCTGGCTCAGGGACGGCTTCCTGCTTCGCGGCGCCGACATCCTCGCGAGCCACATCGTCCGGCACCTTCTCTGGACCCCCCCGGCGCTGGTCGTTGCCTACCTGGTGTATCTGCGCGCCGCGCCGCACGAGACGCGGCGGGGCGCGATGGAGTGGACCCTGGTCCTGATGGCCGTGACGATGTACTTCTACGTGGAACGCGGAGGCAACCAGTACGGGCCGCGGTTTCATTACGAGGCCTTCCTGTTCCTGGTGCCGTTCGTCGCCGCGAACGTGTTTCGGCGCGTGTCGCTCGGTGGCGCCCCGCGTCTCGACCGCCTGGCCTTCGGCGCCGTCGCGGCCAGCGTGGCGGTCATGCCCCTGTCCTTCGCGGTGCATGCCGCGCTCGAGCGCGAGGTGATCCGCGAGCGGTCGGACATCTTTGCCGATGCGAGGGCCGCGCGGCTCAGCAACGCGCTGGTGCTGGTGGGCGGCCGCGTCGGCAGCGACCGGTCGATGGCCGCACGGGACCTGACTCGCAACGGCATCGACTACAACGCGAGCGTGCTCTACGGCCTGGACCCCGGAGCGGCTGCGCACTGCCTGCCGGGCGCCAGGCTGCCGGGCCGCACGACGTACCTCTACGTGTGGGACCAGAGGGAGGAGGACGGCGAGTTGAAGCGTGTGACCTGTCCGACTTCGTCGAGGCCGTTCGCGCCCGCGCCGGTCACGCCGCCGGATGCCCCCGCGTCGCGCCGGGGATAGAGGGGCCACGGCTTGCCAGAAAGGCTCCCTGCTGGATGACCGATGTCTCGAGAGGTACGACCTGCCGGGACGGTGCCCAGCGATGGCTCGACGAAAACCGGGCGCACAACAGTCAGGTCCGCGAATGGCGTCGTTCTTGCTGAACTGATGGCATCCAGCACGGCGGCTGCCGCATCGCGGCGGTCGGCCCGCCGGCTCCCCCGGCGGGTGCGTGCGGGGGAAGGGCGGCGCCCCGGCATTCGGGGTCCCGCCCTTTCGTTTGTACCCCCGCGCTATAATTCGCTGTTTATTCCAGCCGGAGGTATCGCGGACCGTGCAGCCCGCCCGTCAGGGGCGGCGCCGGGGGCGCCGGCGCACTGAAGGAGCATGCGAGTGGCGAAGATCAAGGTCAAGAACCCCGTCGTCGAGATGGACGGCGACGAGATGACGCGCATCATCTGGCAGAAGATCCGCGAAGGGCTCATCCTCCCGTACCTCGACATCGACCTGAAGTACTTCGACCTCGGCATCGAGTCGCGCGACGCCACGGGCGACCAGATCACGATCGACTCGGCCAATGCGACCAGGCAGCACGGCGTGGCCGTCAAGTGCGCCACCATCACGCCGGACGAGGCGCGCGTCAAGGAGTTCGGCCTCAAGCAGATGTGGAAGTCGCCGAACGGGACGATCCGCAACATCCTGGACGGCACCATC
>CAZLBU010000254.1:0-4096 GCA_964557815.1 uncultured Bifidobacteriaceae bacterium
CGTACGGCAGGCCGAGCAGCAGGCGGATGAGCTTGCCCGCACCCACCATCTGCGCGATCAGGTAGAACGCGACGACGGCGAGGCCGCCAAAGGCCGAGGCCACGCGCACGGGTGTCTGCTTCAGGCGGAACGCGACGACATCGGTGAAGGTGTACTTGCCGAGGTTCCGGAGGGGCTCGGCGATGAGGAACATCACGACCGGCCAGCCGACCAGGAACCCGATGGAGTAGATGAGCCCGTCGAAGCCCGACAGGGAGACTAGGCCCGCAATGCCCAGGAAGCTGGCGGCACTCATGTAGTCGCCCGCCAGCGCCAGCCCGTTCTGCGTGCCGGTAATGCTGCGCCCGGCGGCGAAGAAGTGCTCGGTGCTCTTCGTCCGCCTCGCGGCCATCCACGTGATGACCAGCGACAGGCCGATGAACAGCACGAAGCCGCCCATGGCGACGATGTTGGGTTGCGACGCGCCGTTCACCTAGGTATCCGACTGGCGCCGGAGAGCGGCGAGGGCTGTGTCGTAGTGGCGGTTGGCCCAGCGCACGTAGACGAGGATGAGCAGCCAGGCGGCGAGGATGACGAGCACGCCCAGGAGGATGCCCAGCGAGAGGCCGGGCGCGATGCGCGTGGCCAGCAGCGGCTTCGCGTACGCGATGAGCAGGATGAAGCCGACGTAGATGGCGGTCATGGCCGCCGTCAGGCCGATGGCGATGCGCCAGCGGGCGGCGTCGAGGGCACGTAGCTGTTCGGGGACCGGCGGCACCGGGCGGCATCATATCCCAAGTGCGCGCCGCATCAATCGGGGTCGGCTCGGCGCGGCTCACTCCGCGGCCGGTGGAACCTCGAGCGTGACGTGAAAGACCCAGGCGCCCTCGCCGGCGGTGCTGCGCACGGTCGCCGAGAGCGGGACCACCTTGCTGCCCTCGGGATAGGAGTCGGCCCAGGGGACGAAGGGCAGCCTCACGCGCTGAACCTCGCCGGCGCGGGGCTCGATGCTCAGTTGGAAGAACCCGGCCCTCTCGTACGCCGGCAGCCACAGTCCGACCGCCACGCGCGAGGCGGGGCTCGAGTCCAGGACCATTCTGGACTCCACTGACCGATGCTCGCCGCGATAGGGCGCCCCGGGAGCCGCGGTTCCAGCGGTCCGGCGCGCCCATTCCTCCGACCGCCCCAAGGTGTGGTCGAAGATGCCGACCTCGACGGGAGGCGACCCGAGCCGGCCCGAGGGATCCGCGATCGCCATCTCGAACGCGTGGACGAAGACGCCGGTCCCGCAGGATGCGATCACCAGGTGTACGAGGACGAGGGACAGCAGCCGGGCGCGCATGCGGAATCACCTTTACCACACCGGCGTGGATATCCCGACGCCCGGAGACGCAGAGTCCCGCACTATGATGGCTGCGGAGGGCAACATGAAGGCGATGGGCGCATGCGCCGCGGGCCTCGCGGCGATCTTCGCGGTTTCGGGTCACCTCGTCGCTCAGCGAGGCGCCGCCGCCGAGCGGCTGGCCCTCGTCAACGCCACGGTCGTCAACGTGGCGACGGGCACGCTGCAGGACGGGCAGACCATTGTCCTCGACGCCGGGCGGATCGAGTCGCTGGGGCCGGGCCCGGCGCCGGCCGGGGTCCGCGCGATCGACATCCGGAACCGGTGGGTGGTGCCAGGCCTGATTGACGCGCACGTTCACATCGGCAGCGTGCCGCAGATGCGCGCGGCGCTGCAGTCCGGCGTCACGACGGTGCGAAGCGCCGGAGTCTCCCACTACGTGGATGTGGGCCTCCGGGAGCTGGTGAAGCAAGGGCACCTGGCTGGCCCGGACATGCTGGCCGCGGGTTATCACGTGCGCACGATGCCCGCGCCCGAGCTGTTCCTCTCCGGTCCGGGGCTGGGCGACCTGATGGGCGGGGTCACCTCCGTCGACGGGCTGCGCCGCGTCGTCCGGGCGAACCTGGCGCACGGGGTGGACTGGATCAAGGTGAACGCGACTGAGCGGGCGGGCACGCCCGACACGGACCCGCGGAAGCAGATGTTCAGCGCCGCCGAGCTCGAGGTCATCGTCGGGGAGGCTGCGCTCAAGAGCATTCCGGTACAGGCGCACGCGCACGGGGCGGAAGGGGCCGACGCGGCGGTGAAGGCCGGCGTCCGCAGCATCGAGCATGGCACCTACCTCACGGACGCGACCCTGAAGCTGATGGCGGCCCAGGGCACCTTCTTCGTGCCGACCTCGGACATCGTGAGCGACCTGGCCGAGCCCGGCGGCGACTACGACGATGCCGCGCTGCAGCGGCGAGGCCAGATGATGCTGCCCATCCTGAAGGCGGCTATCGGCCGTGCGAAGGCGTTCGGGGTGAAGATCGCTGCGGGCTCGGACACGAGCTACGGCGCGCGCAGTGTGACGACGCTCGCACGGGAGGTCGTCGCGCTGTCGGACGCAGGGCTCGCGCCGCTGGAGGCGCTGCAGTCCGCGACGGTGCGGAACGCCGAGCTGCTGCAGCGCGAGAAGCAGGTGGGCCAGCTCGCGCCGGGCTTCGAGGCCGACGTGCTGGTCGTGGCCGAGAACCCGTTGCAGAATATCCGTGCGCTGCTCGACCCGCTGGTGGTGATCAGCAACGGTCGCGTGGCGCTCGACAGGCTGAATTTCGGCAAGTAGTCGCGGATACCTGGAGCAGAACTCATGACCGGTGAGCAGATGGTGGCGCTGACCAAGCGCCACACGTTGTACGAGTGGTCGGCGCAGGCCCACGTGGACCCGATTCCCGTGGCGGGCGCGAAGGGCGTCCATTTCTGGACGCCCGAAGGCAAGCGCTACATCGACTTCAACAGCCAGCTGATGTGCGTCAACACCGGGCACGGCGACCCCCGCATCATCAAGGCCATCCAGGACCAGGCCGCGACGCTGGCGTACGCCAACCCGTTCATGGCCACCGAGGCGCGCGCGAGGCTGGGCGAGAAGCTCGCGGCCATCACGCCGGGCGACATCGACGTCTTCTTCTTCACCAACGGCGGTGCCGAGGCCAACGAGAACGCCATACGCATCGCGCGCCTGGTGACCGGGCGTCACAAGATCCTGGCCCGCTACCGGTCCTATCACGGCGGCACGGCCGGCAGCCTCACCATGACCGGCGACCCGCGCCGCTGGGCGATGGAGCCGGGCATGCCCGGCATCCTCCACGTGCCGCATCCCTATCACGGCATCCAGCGCGGCACCGACAGCGCCGCCGACGCGCTGGCCCAGCTCGAGGAGATCATCATGCTCGAGGGCCCGCACACCATCGCGGGCTTCATCATGGAGACGGTGACCGGCACCAACGGCATCCTCGTGCCGCCGGACGGCTACCTGGAAGGCGTGCGCGCGCTCTGCGACAGGCATGGCATCCTGCTCATCTGCGACGAGGTGATGTCGGGCTTCGGCCGGACCGGCGCGTGGTTCGCCGTGGATCACTGGAAGGTCGTCCCCGACATCCTGACTATGGCGAAGGGGCTGACGAGCGCGTACGTGCCGCTTGGCGCCGTGGGCATCCGGCGGTCCATCGCGGATCACTTCCAGCAGAAGGTCTTCTACGGCGGCCTCACCTACAACAGCCATCCGCTCGGCTGCGCCACGGCGCTGGCCACCATCAGGGTGTACGAAGAGGACAACCTGATCGCGCGTGCGCGCGACATGGGCCGGGTGATGCGAGCGCTCATGGACGACCTCACGCGCACCCACCCCTGCGTGGGCGAGGCGCGCAGCATCGGCCTCTTCGGCATTGTCGAGCTCGTGCGGAACCGCGAGACCCGCGAGCCGCTGGCGCCGTTCAACGGGACGTCGCCCGAGATGCAGGCGCTCGGGAAGTTCTTCCGCGAGAAAGGGCTTTATACCTTCGTCCGGTGGAACACGTTCTTCACGAATCCGCCGCTGTGCATCACCGAGGCCGAGCTGCGCGAGGCGTTCGCCATCATCCACGAGGGCCTGGCCCTGACCGACGCTGCGATCGCGTGAGCATGTCCGTTCGGGATGTCCTCATCGTGGGGGCCGGGCCGGCTGGCCTGGCCACCGCCATTGCCGCCCGGCACCATGGCCTGCACTACCTGGTGATCGAGAAGGGAACGGTGGCCGAC
>CAZLBU010000255.1:0-4054 GCA_964557815.1 uncultured Bifidobacteriaceae bacterium
CTGAGCGTTTCGGACAAGTCGGGTCTGTTGGAGTTCGGTCGGGGGCTGGTGGCACGGGGGTTCGAGCTGGTATCCACCGGGGGGACGGCGAAGGCACTGGCAGCCTCCGGCCTGCCGGTGGTCAACGTGTCGGAGGTGACGGGCTTCCCCGAGATGATGGACGGCCGGGTGAAGACCCTGCACCCGATGATTCACGGCGGCATCCTGGCCCGCCGGCACCACCCCGAGGACCTGGCGGCGGCGGCCGCACACGGCATCGGGATGGTGGACCTGGTCGTCGTCAACCTGTATCCCTTCGTCGAGACGGCGGCGAAACCCGGGATCGCGTTCGACGACCTCATCGAGCAGATCGACATCGGCGGCCCGAGCCTCGTGCGTGCGGCGGCGAAGAATTTCAAGGATGTGCTCGTCGTGGTCGCCCCGGGAGACTACCCGGCCGTGCTCGCGGAGCTGGATCGCGAGGGCGGGCCGACGCCCGCCTTCCGCTTCGACCTGGCACGACGCGCCTTCGCGCACACCGGCAGCTACGACACGGCGATCGCCTCCACGCTGGCGGAGGTCACCGTCGACGGGGCCGAGTTCCAGCGGGAGTCCTCCGCGCCGCTGGCACCGGGGCAGCTGGTGCTGGACGCGCACAAGATCCGGGATCTGCGCTACGGCGAGAACCCGCACCAGCCTGCGGCGTGGTACGCGCTGGAGCCGCCCATGGGGCTCGGGGCACCCACGGTGCTCCAGGGCAAGGAACTGTCGTTCACGAACCTGCTGGACCTCGACGCGGCCGCCCGCATCGTCCTGGAGTTCGACGAGCCGGCCGCCTGCGTCATCAAGCACACCAACCCGTGCGGCGCGGCCACGGGCGCGACCATTGCCGAGGCCTATGTGCGCGCGCGGGAGGCCGACGCGCTGGCCGCGTTCGGCGGCATCGTGGCGTTGAACCGCGCCATCGACGAGGACACGGCGCGCGCCATCGTGGCCACGTTCATCGAGGCCGTCATCGCGCCTGCGGTGGACGAGGCGGCGCGGCCCATCCTGGCGACGAAGGCCAACATGCGCGTGGTGACGGGCGACTTCGCGGCGCTGGGGCGTGCCGACGGCCCGGCGTCGCTCAGGCGGGAGATTCGCTCCGTCCTTGGCGCGCTGCTCGTCCAGGAGCGCGACCAGGTGCTCGAGGCGCGCACGCCCTGGCCGATGGACGGCCTGCGCGTGGTGACGAAGCGACAGCCGACGCCGGCCGAGTGGCAGGCGATGCGCTTCGCGTGGCGCGTGATGGCGCACGTGAAGTCGAACACCGTGATCTTCACCGACGCGGTGCGCACGCTCGCGATGGGGGCGGGCCAGATGAGCCGCGTGGACGCGGTGAAGGTAGCGGTGGCGAAGGCCTCGGGCTGGAGCGGATCGCCCACGACACTCAAGGGCAGCGTCGCCGCGTCGGATGCGTTCTTTCCGTTCCGCGACGGCCTGGACGCCGTGGCCGCGGCTGGTGCCACCGCGGTCGTACAGCCCGGTGGATCGGTGAAGGACGCCGAAGTGATCGCGGCGGCCGACGAGCACGGCCTGGCCATGGTCTTCACCGGCCGGCGACACTTCAGGCACTGAGGAGTTGCTGAAGAAGGGCTTCTGCCTTTTGCCTTCTCAGGCCGGGAAGCGCTGTCGGAGCTCGTCGGCGCTGACGGTGGCGGCGCCGAACTTGCCGACCACGACGCCCGCGGCCTCGTTTGCGAGCGCCGCGGCTTCGGCGGGGTGCGCGCCGGCGGCGAGGGCCAGTGCGAGCGTGGCGATGACGGTGTCGCCCGCGCCCGTCACGTCCGCCACCTCGCGCGCGGTGGCCGACAGCGACCCGTCCACGCCCTCGTGCGACAGCCACATGCCGCGCTCGCCCAGCGTGATCAGCACGCCGTCCACGCCGGCCCTGGCGATGATGGCCCTCGCGGCGTCGCGCGCGTCCTCCATGGTGCGGATGCGGCGGTTGGCGGCGCTTTCCGCCTCGACGTGATTGGGTGTGACGAGCGTGGCTCCGCGGTAGAAGTCCAGGTGCGGCACCTTGGGATCCACCAGCAGCGGGATGCCGCGCTCGTGTGCGCGCGCCACCAGGTGTGCCACCACCCGGCGCGTCACCACGCCCTTCTGGTAGTCGGACACCAGCAGCACCTTCGCGGCGTCGAGGTGCTGGTCCACGACGTCCATGACGGCGTCCTCGATCGTCGCACCGAGATCGCCGTCCGTCTCGTAGTCGATGCGGGCCACCTGCTGGTTGCGGCTGGTCACCACGCGGACCTTGGTAGTGGTCCGCCGATCGGGCGTGGTGACGAGGGCTGTCCCGAGCAGCCCGCGCGCGGCGAGTTCCGCCACCAGCTGCCGCCCATCGTCGTCGTCTCCGATGGTGCCCACGAGGGTGACCGGGCCCCCCAGCGCCGCGATGTTGTGCGCCACGTTGGCGGCGCCGCCCAGCCGGTGCTCGTCGTGGTCGAACACCACCACCGGCACCGGCGCCTCGGGCGAGATGCGGCTGACGCGCCCGTACAGGAAGCGGTCGAGCATCACGTCGCCCACGACCAGCACGTGACCGAGCCCGAATCGGGAGATCAGATGGCGCGCGCGGGAGGGCTCCGGCGCGGGGAGCCGGCTCGTGGTCATCGGGGGCGCCCGCCGTCGCGCGCGGCGGCAAAGGGAAGCGTGATCATCACGAGGAGCAGCATCAGGAACTCGGAGTCGCCGAAGTTGTACTCGGTCAGGCCCGCCGCGAGCATCGCGACCATGGCGCCAAGGCCCGCGGCGGCCAGCGGGCGCGCCCGCCGGTCCTCGAGCAGCCGCCAGAGGCCAGCCATGGTCGAGACGACGAACACGATCCAGACGGTCAGCGCCGGCAGGCCGCGCTCGGCGGCTATCTGCAGCGGGACGTTGTGGAGGTGCGGGTTGTTCGCCTGCACGGCCGAGGCGGTGCGGTAGTCGGGGTAGACGCGGCCGATCATGTCGGGGCCGACACCCGTCAGCGGATGATCCCGGATGATGGCCACGCCCGCCTCGAGCATCGCCACGCGGTCACGGGTGGTCGGGTCGCTCATGTTCCCGAGCGAGTTCACGCGGCTCGAGAGCTCGTCGGGCGCGACCACGAGGACGAGCGCCGCGACGACCGGCACCAGCAGCGTGAGGCGCACGTCCTTGATGAGCAGGAGCACGCCCGCACCCGCCGCCGCGCCGATCCACGCACCGCGCGTCAGGGTCAGGGCCAGCGAGACGAGCAGGGCCGGCAGGACGAAGGCGGCCCACAACCGATCGCGCGAGCCGAACAGCAGGCGTGCCACGCTCGCGCAGATGACCAGCATCAGCGTGCCGGAGTAGGTCATCCAGTGCGAGAGCGTGCCCTGCATGCGGCGGCCGAGGTTGTCGTAGTTGAGCACGCCGTACTGCACGATGCCGACGAAGGCGCTGGCCGCGCCCACGCTGATGATGATCGTGAGCATCGTGTCGGCCCGGGAGCCGCGCGCGAAGTCGTACACCACCGGCACCAGGAGGAACAGGAAGAGCTGCTTGCAGTCGGTCACCGAGACGGCGGGGTCCAGGGAGAAGCCCGCCGAGAGCAGCGTGACCGCCGCATACGCCGCCAGAGGCCAGAAGAACGGCGGGCCCTCGATCTCGATGCCCCGCGCCAGGTGGAGCGCCAGCCAGCACAGGCCGGAGAGCCCCAGGAAGATCTGGGCCGCCGCGATGGAGAACTGCATCGTGACGACCAGGCCCGCGAGGGCGGCCAGGCCCACCAGCTCGGTCCGGCCGAGCGCGGAACTTCGGGGAAGGGGAACGGACAGCATGCCGGTCGGAGCGTTCAGCTTACTCCGAGCGGGTGCGCGGGCTGAAGCCGGTCAGCCGCGCGCGGCAGCCAGCGCCCGCTGGCAGGCGTCCAGCACCATCGGGACGGTGATGCCCGTCAGGCAGCGGAAGTCCCCCGGGGCGCACGTGCGCTGGTGGCACGGCCGGCAGGGCAGCGGCCCCGCGTCCACCCCCAGCGACGGAATCGCCGGGTCGCGCCACGGCAGGGAACGCTCGGCCAGCGTGGGCC
>CAZLBU010000256.1:0-4040 GCA_964557815.1 uncultured Bifidobacteriaceae bacterium
GCGCGGCACCTGGAAGGCTCGCCGCGGTCGAGCATGCCACAATCGCTGAATCACCCAATCGCTCAATCGCCCAATCCAATGCGCAATACCGAAGTCGCCCGATCGTCAATGAATCGCTCAATCAGCAATCAGCAATCGCCAATGGACGCGGCCGCTCTATCTGGCCGGCCTGGAAGGGCGAATTTCAACGCGGCTGGGCAGGCTGCGGCCAGGATGGTCCAGCAGGTCCTCGACGACCCGGGCCACATCGTCCGGGCTCAGCTTCCAGTCGGCACCCGTCTCCGGCTCGCGGCCTGAGAAGCCCGTCGCCACCGAGCCGGGCAGGATGTAGCTGACGCGGATGTCGTCGTGCCGCACCTCCTGCATCAGCGCCTCGCTGAACGCGTTCAGGCCCGCCTTCGATGCGCAGTAGGCGGCGCCGCCGACGAAGGCATTCTTGCTGGCCAGGCTGCTGAGATTGACGATCCAGCCGCCGCCGCGTGCCTTCAGGTGCGGCAGCGCGGCGCGGCAGCAGTAGAAGACGCCTGAGAGGTTCGTGTCGATGATGCGCCGCCACTCGTCGTGCGGCAGCTCCGACACGGGCGCGCCCACGCCGACGCCCGCGTTGTTCACCAGCACATCGAGCCCGCCGAACTTCGCTACCACCGTCTGCATGGCCAGGTCCACCGCCGCCGGGTCCCTCACGTCGCACACGAGACTCAGCACGCGCCCCGGGTCGCCGCACCCTTCGGCCAGCGCGTGCTCGGCCCGCGCCGCCCCGCTCGACGTCGTGCCCGTGACGGCGACGTGGTGCCCACGCGCCAGCAGCCGCCTGGCCACGGCGAAGCCGATGCCGCGCGTGCCGCCGGTGATGAGGGAGATGAGGGACATGAGGGCCTCCTGCCGTCTGGGTTGAACGCTCCGGCTACAATCCTACTGTGACCATCGTCATTCTCGGCGCAGGCGACGTTGGCGCCACCGTGGCCCGTCAGGCCGCATCCGCCGATATCGCGGCGCGAGTCGTGCTGGTGGACGATGCCAGCGCTGTGGCGGCCGGGAAAGCGCTCGACATCGCGCAGGCGGCACCGGTGGATCGCTACGCCACGCGCCTCTCGGGCACCGGCGATGAGTCGGTGGTGACGGGCGCGGCCATCATCGTCATCGCCGATCGCGTGGCCGCCGGCGAATGGGACGGCGATGCGGGCCTCGCGCTGGTCGCGCGCATCGCGGGGCTCAACCAGGCAGCGCCCATCCTCTGCGCCGGCACGCACCAATCCACCCTGATCGACCGCGGCGTGCACGAGCTGGGCGTGGCACGGACCCGCCTGTTCGGCACCGCGCCGGAGGCGTTGCGCGCGGCGGCGCTGTCACTGGTCGCGCTCGAGGCCGAGACCGCGCCGGCCGACATCTCGCTGATGGTCGTCGGCCGCGCGCCGCAGGAGATCATCGTGCCGTGGGAGTCGGCCAGCATCAGCGGGCGCCGCGCCGTCGACGTCCTGGCGCCGCCGGCCATCACGCGCATCGAGGATCGCCTGCCGCGCCTCTGGCCCGCCGCCGCGACGGTGCTCGGCGGCGCCGCGGCCCGGGTGATGCGCTCGATGGTCACGCGCGCGCCCCGCACGCACGCGCTGCAGGTGGCCGTCGCCGTGGGCCCTTCGGCGCCCGGCCGGTCGGCCATGCTGCCGGCGCGCGTGCATCCCCAGGGCATCCTGCGCATGGAGCCGCCGCCGCTCTCGTCGCGCGATCGCGTGCGGCTCGAGACGGCGCTGGCGCGCTGAACCCATGCGCCGCGCCCTGCCGCTCGTGCTGCTCTGGGCCGTGGCACTGGGGGCCCAGGCGCCGGCCCGCCCCACGGCGTCCACCTACCTGTCGCACGTGCGCCACCTCTCGTCGGACGAGTTCAACGGGCGCGGCAACGGCACCCCCGATCTCGAGCGCGCGGCCGAGTACATCGCGGCGCAGTTCCGCGCGGCTGGCCTCGCCGGCGGCGCCGGCCACGAGTCGTTCGACCAACCCTTCGACACCGAGGTCCAGATCGAACCGCCGTCAACCGCGGCACTGCTGCTCGACGCAGGAGGCACCGCGCATGCCTTCGGCCTCGGCGTGGACTACTACCCGTTGTCGGCCCTGGATCGCCCGCCGGGCACGCCGCCGCCCGCGTTCGACGATGTGCCGGTGGTGTTCGCAGGCTACGGCATCTCGGCGCCGGGCCTCGGCTACGACGACTACGCCGGCCTCGACGTCGGAGGCGCCGCGGTGCTGGTGCTGACACACGAGCCGCAGGAGAACGACGAGCGCAGCCTCTTCGACGGCCGCAACCTCACCCCGTCGGCGTCCATCTCGGCGAAGGCCCGGGAGGCACGCGAGCGAGGCGCGCGGCTCCTGCTGGTGGTGGAAGACCCCTCGCACGTGGACGACCGCGCGATGCGCGGCGTGTGGTGGTCCGATCCGCAGCGCGACGCGATGGGCATCCCCGTCCTCCGCGTGGCGCGCGAGCGGCTCACCAGAGCCCTGCCGGCCCTGGACCTCGAAGCGGCCGCCTACGAGATCGATCGCACGCTCAGGCCCGCGTCGAGGCCGCTCGACGGCCTGACGCTCGACTACGTCGAGTACCGCGCGCAGTTCACGGCGCGCGTCAGGAACATCGTGGGCGTGCTGCGCGGAGCCGACCCTTCACTGGCACACGAAGCCGTCGTCGTGGGAGCCCACTACGACCACGTGGGGACGGGCGGCGAGTTCTCGGAGGCGCCGGAGGCCACCGGCGACATCCACAACGGCGCGGACGACAACGCGTCGGGCACGGCGGCCCTCATCGAGATGGCGCGGGTGGCGGGAGCCACGCGTGAACGCTTCCGCCGGACCGTGGTGTTCGTCGCCTTCGCAGGCGAGGAGCTGGGCCTGAGGGGATCGAGCCACTACGTGCAGCACCCGGCCGTGCCACTGGACCGGACGGTGGCCATGGTGAACCTCGACATGGTCGGGCGGGCGCGCGGCCGCGTGCTGGTGGGCGGATTCGGCTGGCGGGAAGGCTTCCCCGCGCTCTTCAGGCGCATGCGGACGTGGACGCGCCTTCGACTGGAGGATTTCCTGCGCGGGGGCGGCTACCAGGCCGATCAGTCCGACGGGGCGTCGTTCGCCTCGCGCGGCGTGCCGGCCATCGCGTTCTTCACCGGCTTCCATGCCGACTATCACCGCCCCTCGGACGACTGGGGGCGCATCGACGCCCAGGGCGGAGCCGAGGTCACCCGGCTCGCCCTCAGGGTCGTGGAGGAACTGGCACGTCAGAAGGCTTCCACCGGACGGTGAAGCGTGAGGCCGTCGGCAAACACGGCCAGTCGCTTGCGCAGGAGCAGCCGGCCGCGGTGCAGCCGCGACTTCAGCGTCTGATCCTTCAGCTTGAGCCGCCGGCTGGCTTCCTCGGTGCTGAGCCCCTGCAGGTCGCGCAGGATGACGGGTGTGCGGTAGATGGAAGGCAGCGCGTCCACCGCCTCGGCGAGGCGCTCGCGCATCTGCTGGCGGAGCATCTGCTCGTCGGCCAGCGACGACCAGTCGGCCGGGTCGTGCGCGCGCGGTCCGCCTTGCCCATCGTCCTGGCCCGGGCCGACGGGCACGTCGGCGAGCTCGGCCATGCGAGCGGCCTTCGTATGGCGGAGCCGGGACATCGCCGTGTTGAACGTGATGCGGTAGATCCACGACGACAGCGCCGCGTCGCCCCGGAAGGCATCGATCTTCCGGTACACCTTCATCAGGACGTCCTGGGTGATCTCCTCGGCGTCCTCGCGGTTCTTCACGTACCGGAATGCCAGCTGGAAGATCTTCGAACCGTAAGCCGCGGCCAGCTCCCCGAGGGCGGTGTCGTCGCCCTGGCGGAGCCGTTCCACGAGGTGAGTTTCGGTAACCTGTTCGCGCATCGGCAACAACCTCTCCTGCATCTCTCATGGGAGTAGAACCCCACGGGATCGGTGGTTATTCCCGGGTGCGGACAGGTGCGAACAGGTGCGGGCAGGTGCGGGCAGGTGCGGGCGGGTGCGGAGGGGTGCGAGCCGCGCTAACTCTTTGAT
>CAZLBU010000257.1:0-1112 GCA_964557815.1 uncultured Bifidobacteriaceae bacterium
ACGGGGGTTCAAGGCACGCGGTTCAAGGCACGAGGGTGCTGACATGTTCAAGACACTGACGACGACACTGGCGGCGATCGCGGCCGTGCTGATGCTCGCCCCGGCGGCGGCGGCGCAGAACACGATGATCAAGGGCAAGGTGCTCGACACCGAGGGCAAGCCCATCCAGGGCGCGGCCGTGACCATCGAGCTCAAGACCGGCGCGCCGCGGAAATACCAGACGAAGACCGACCGGCGGGGCGAGTTCGTGCAGCTGCTGACCGAATCGGGCGAGTACCTCGTGACGGCCGCGTTCGAGAAGATCGGCACGGCCGCCGCCCCGGTCCGTGTGCGCCTGGGCGCCCCGGCGGATGTCACCATCACCCTCGCGCCGGGGGCCGGCGGCTCGCCCGAGGAAGCGAAGAAGAACGCCGAGCTGAAGAAGGTCTTCGACGAAGGCGTCGTGGCCAGCCGCGCCGGCAACCACGATGCGGCCATCGCGAGCTTCACGGCCGCGGCGGGCCTCATGCCGAACTGCCACGACTGCTACTACAACATCGGCGTGTCGCAGATGGCGAAGAAGGACGAGAAGGCCGCCGAGGAGTCGTGGAAGAAGGCCCTCGAGATCAGGCCGGACTACGTCGAGGCCATGAACGCGCTGGCGACGCTCTACAACAACCAGAAGCGCTTCGACGAGGCGGCCGCGATGAGCGCGAAGGCCGCCGGGGCGGGCGGTGGCGCGGGCGGGTCCGCCGACGCCATCTACAACCAGGGCATCATCCTCTGGAACCAGGGCAAGATCGCCGAGGCCAAGGGCAAGTTCGAGGAAACCATCAAGGCCGACCCGAATTACGCCGACGCCCACTACCAGATGGGCATGGCGCTGCTCAATGAAGGCAAGCTCCCCGAGGCCGTCGGCTCGTTCGAGACCTACCTCAAGCTCGCGCCCGACGGCCAGTTCGCCGCCCAGGCGAAGGCGATGGTGGCGCAGCTCAAGAAATAGGGACAGATGCGTGCGGACGCGCGCACATTCGTGCAGAATGGCGGCAGCGAGGCGGTGGCGTGGGTGAGATAGCCGCCAACCTCGCACGCGTGCGGGAGCGGATGGGGGAGGCTGCCCTGCGGGTGGGGCG
>CAZLBU010000257.1:1122-3016 GCA_964557815.1 uncultured Bifidobacteriaceae bacterium
TGCGAAGAGCGCGGGCCGCAAGCCGGATGTGACGCTCGTCGCCGTGTCCAAGACGTTTCCCATCGAGGCCGTCCGCGAGGCGTACGACGCCGGGCAGCGTGAGTTCGGCGAGAACAAGGTGCAGGAAGCCCTGCAGAAGATCGACCTTCAGGCCGACATGCGGATCGGGTGGCACCTGATAGGCCACCTGCAGTCGAACAAGGCCAGGAAGGCCGCGGGCCGCATGGACTGGATTCACGCCATCGACAGCGTGGAACTGCTCCGGCGCGTGGACGAGGCGGCGACGGCCGCGGGACGATCGGTGAACGTGCTGATCCAGGTGGACCTCGCGCTCGAAGCCACCAAGCACGGGGCGCCTGTGGAGGCCGTGCCGGACATCCTGGCCGCCGCCGGCGGCCTCGAGGGCGCGCGGCTGGCGGGGCTGATGCTGCTGCCGCCGCTCGTGGAGCAGGCGGAGGATGCCCGGCCCTGGTTCAGGCAGTTGCGTGCGCTGCGGGATCGGTGGGTGGAGGATGGCACCCCGGCCGGGCAGCTCCGGGAGCTCTCAATGGGGATGAGCCACGATTTCGAGGTGGCCATCGAGGAAGGCGCCACGATGGTTCGCGTGGGAAGCGCGATCTTCGGGGCGCGGTTCTACGGCCCGCCGGCCGTGAAAGGTTCGCAGACGCCATGAAGGTGACACCGCTCGACCTGCGCCAGCAGCGATTCCAGACCGTGATGCGCGGCTACGACCGTGGCGAGGTGGCCGCGTTCCTGAACGAGGTGGCGGACGATTACGAGAACGCCCTCCGCGAGACCGACCGGCTCCGCCAGGAGGTCACCAAGCTCGAGGCCGTGCTCGCCGAGCACCGCGGGCAGGAGCGCAACCTGCGCAACACGCTGCTGACGGCCCAGAAGATGGCCGACGAGATCAAGGACACCGCCACAGCGGAGGCCGAGCGGATCCTGCGCGAAGCCGAGGGCCGCGCCGATCTCATCGTCCAGAAGTCGCAGGCGCGCATCGAGGACGTCCAGCGCGAGATCGAGGGAATGAAGTCGAAGCGCAAGGAGGTGGAATCGAGCGTCGAGGCGCTCATCACCACGCTCCAGGGCACGCTGTCCTTCATCCGCGAGCAGGACGCGAAGGCTCGCGACGAGAAGGTGCTGCTGCTCCACCGCCCCAAGCAGGCGGAGCCTCCCGCTCCCGCCAGCACGCAGGCGCTCATCACGACCGACGAGCAGCGGGCATCCTCGCAAGGCTAGCTGGCGCGGGTGACCTGCGAACTCGCCGTCCGCGTCATCCCGCGCGCATCGAAGGCCGGGGTCGCCGGCACGCGCGACAACGCGATCCTCGTCAGGCTGGGCGCGGCGCCTGTTGAGGGCGCCGCCAACGCTGAGCTCATCGACACCCTCGCCCGCGCGCTCGGCCTGCCCAGGCGCGCCATCACCATCACCGCCGGCGCCTCGTCTCGCAGCAAGCGCGTGCGCGTGGAGGGCCTGTCGCGCGACGCGGCCCTCCAGAAGCTCGGCCTCACGCCATGATCACCGCTGACCTGCTCATCGACCACGCCGACCTCGTCGCCACCTGCGCGGGGCCCGCGCCGCGCGGCGGCGGTGCGCAGGGTGACATCGCCGCGGTGCCGCACGCCTCCGTCGCGTCGGCGGGCGGCCGGATCGTATTCGTCGGTCCCGCGGAGGAGTGCCGCCGGCAGGTCTCGCTCGAACCCGGCGCCACCGTCGTCGCCGGGCACGGGCGCACGGTGGTGCCCGGCTTCGTGGATCCGCACACGCACCTCGTGTTCGCGGGGGACCGGCGTGACGAGCTGCAACGCCGGCTCGCCGGCGCCACCTACGCGGAGATCGCGGCGGGGGGAGGCGGCATCGTCAAGACGGTGGCCGCCACGCGCGCGGCAAG
>CAZLBU010000257.1:3026-4024 GCA_964557815.1 uncultured Bifidobacteriaceae bacterium
TGAGGACGGCGCGCCCGCGCCTGGCCTCCATGCTGGCGCATGGCACGACCACCGCCGAGGTCAAGAGCGGGTACGGCCTCGACGTGGAGTCGGAGCTGAAGATGCTCCGCGCCATCCGGCAACTGGCCGCGGAACAGCCCGTCGCGCTCGCGGCCACGTTCATGGGCGCGCACGAGTATCCCGTGGACTATCGCGATCGACGCGCGGCGTACGTGGATCTGGTCGCGCGCGAGATGATTCCCGCCGTGGCGCGCGAGGGCCTGGCGGAGTGGTGCGACGTCTTCTGCGAGCAGGGCGTGTTCACCCCGGAGGAGTCGAAGGCCATCCTGCTGGCGGGGCTCACGCACGGCCTGAAGGCGCGCATCCACGCCGACGAGCTGGCGCTCAGCGGAGGGTCCGCCGTGGCCGCCGACGTGGGCGCGCGGTCGGCAGATCACCTGATCTTCGTGGACGAGGCCCATGCGGATCGCCTCGCGGAGTGCGGCGTGGTCGCCACCCTGCTGCCGGCGGCCGCGTTCTTCCTGAAACTGGGCCGCTTCGCTCCGGCGCGCATGCTCATCGAGCGCGGCGTGCCCGTGGCCCTGGCCACGGATCTCAACCCCGGAGGCGGCTTCACGCCCTCCTTGCCGTTCGTGATGGCGCTGGCGTGCTTCGGCATGCACATGACGCTCGAGGAGGCGCTGGTGGCCTCCACGATCAACGCGGCCGCGTCGCTCGATCGCCAGAACGTGGCCGGCAGCCTCGAGGTCGGCAAGCCCCTGGACGCCGTCGTCATCGACGGCCCGCTGAGCGAGCTCGTGCGCGTCGGCGCCCCGGTCATTGCCGCCGTCATCAAGCACGGCCGCGTGGTCGCGTGACGGGTGGGATCGGGTGCGGCAGGTGCGATCGGGTGCGGGCGGGTGCGAACAGGTGCGGCAGGTGCGGCAGGTGCGGGCAGGTGCGATCGGGTGCGAGGGCGCCCGTGCAGGGAGTGTCCGGAATTCTGTGTGCGAAGCGTT
>CAZLBU010000258.1:0-1280 GCA_964557815.1 uncultured Bifidobacteriaceae bacterium
TCCGTCCCCGGAATCTCCGCGATGGTGTTGATGGCGTTTCCCGCCGGGTCCGTCTCCGGGTGGAACGTCGTCTGGATGTTGACCTCCATCCTGACCGGCTGCCCGCGCTCGATGAGCCGGACGATGCGGTTGTAGTGCTCGACGGCGAGGGTGGCGGAGGGCACCTGCCGCGGGGCCTTCGGATCGCGGGCGCCGCCGCTGGTGGGGAAGATGGTGCCGCCGTCCACGCGCTGCTGCATCCACGAGAGATCGCTGCCGCCGGGCGTCTCGTCGCTGTTGCTGCCGCGCTCGAGCAAGGCCGCAGCGCCCTCGGTGACCAGGAACTGCTGGAGCGACTGCTGGAACGCCTGCGCCGCGCGCTGAGCCGCGCTGGGTCCGCCGCCAGGCGCCGCGGGCTCCAGCGGCGTGCGCATGGCCTCCTCCCACTCCTTCTCGCCCATCCGGAGGATGATGCGGCCGTCCAGCATCCGCACGGCGCGCACCGGCTGCATCACCACTATCTTCCCGCGGAGCTGCCCCTTGTACTTCGCCAGCTCGGTGTCGTTCGTCGCCCTCACGTACACGACATCGGCGAGCACGGCGCCGGTGGTTGACGGCGAGTTCCACCGCGGCTGGCCGATGAGCACCTGCGCGTGCGGCGTGACGATGTGTGCCGAGAAGCGCTCGATGGCCCAGCCCTGGCCGAAGGGGAACCGCTCCTGGTGGACGTTCTGCAGGCCCCACTCGGTGAAGCGCTTCATCGCCCATTCGGACGCCTGCTGGAACGCCGGTGTGCCCGTGGCGCGCGGCGTGTGCACTTCGGACAGCCACCAGGCGTGATCCATCGCCTGCGAGCGCTGGATGGCCTCGGTGCGGATGCGCCCGATGGTGGCGAGGTCCAGCCCCTGCGGCGGCGCCTGCGCGGAGAGCGCGGTGGCGACGAAAAGAAGGGACACCAGGGAGACCACCGACCGCGTCATGCTGCCGCCTCTCAGATCGCAAACGAAACCACGAAGCCGCGAAGGGCATGACGCTTCAGAAAGGACGAACCCCGAAGCTGCAGAGGCCCAAGCCCCAAGCCCCAAGCCCCAAGCCCCAAGCCCCAAGCCCCAAGACCCAGGACCCAAGTCCCAAGTCCCAAGACCCACTCCCGCAGATTCTACCGTCTTGGCTTGTTCCCTCGCCGGGGAGCCGGCAGCGCCGCCGCCTCGCGGCCAATCATCACCTCGGTGGACTTGATCACCGCCACCGCCTCGTCGCCCCGCTTCAACTTCAGCTCGGCCACAGCGTCCTGCGTGATG
>CAZLBU010000258.1:1290-2202 GCA_964557815.1 uncultured Bifidobacteriaceae bacterium
CGCCGCGCCGCCGCCCGCGTCGACTTTCCGGATGATCGCCGTCAGGCGCTGATCCCCGATACGCAGGCGCACCTGCACGAGCAGGCCGTCGCCGCGGACCTCCTCGACGATGCCGCGAAGCTGGTTGCGCCCGCTGACACCGATGAACGCAGATGGGCGGGACGCAGATGGCGAGGATGGACGGGACGCAGATGGCGAGGATGGACGGGACGCAGATGGCGCAGATGACGCAGATGACGCAGATGAGCGGCGGAGCCTCGGGGGCGGAGATGCGCCGGCTGGGCCCGCGCCGGACAGCAGCAGGCGCTGCACTTCGAGTTCGGTGAGGCGGTGGTGGCCACCGCGCGTCCGCACGGTGCGCACGGATCCGTCGTAGATCCACTGCTTCAGCGTGGAGTAGCCCACGCCGAGGCGTTCGGCCGCCGCGCGGACGGTCAATAGACCGGGTAGCATGATTTGGACGATATCGTATACGAAATTGGCTAGAATCGACCTGACTTGCAGAAGAGACCGACCGATGGCCGGGTTCTGGCCCGGATCGCCGCGTGCCTGCTGGCCGCGCTGGCCCCCGTGGCCGCGGCCGCGCAGCCGCTCACCGTGAGCGCCGCCTCCAGCCTGGCCGACGTGATGGCCGAGGCGGGGCGTGCGTGGGTGACGGCCGGCGGTGCCGGCGTGACGGTCAACGCCGGCGGCTCGAACGTGCTCGCCAGGCAGGTGGCGGCGGGCGCGCGGGTGGATGTCTTCATCAGCGCGGACCACGCGCAGATGGACGTGGCCCGGGCATCCGGGCGGCTCGTGGAGGCGTCCATCCGCGACCTGTTGTCGAACACGCTGGTCGTCGTCGTGCCTCCGCGCAGCCTGGCGAAGGCAGTGACGCCCGACGAGCTGGCGAGTCCGCGTATCAGGCGCGTG
>CAZLBU010000258.1:2212-4022 GCA_964557815.1 uncultured Bifidobacteriaceae bacterium
GCCCTGGGGAACCCCGACAGCGTGCCTGCCGGTGTCTATGCCCGGCAGTGGCTCGAGCGCCGCGGCCTCTGGAGCGCCGTGGCTCCGAAGGTCGTGCCCATGCTCACCGTGCGGTCCGCGTTGGCCGCCGTGCGCGCCGGTCGCGCGGACGCCGGCGTGGTCTTCGCCACCGATGCGCGCACCGCGCCGGACGTGACGGTGGCGTACCGCGTCCCCGCCGCGGAGACGCCCGCCATTCGCTATCCCGTCGCCGTGGTGCGCGGCCCGCGCGAGGCCGATGCCGCCAGGTTCGTGCAGTTCCTCTTCTCCGCCGAGGCGAAGTCCGTCTTCGAGTCGGCGGGCTTCGTTCACCTGGGACGGTAGCGCGATGGAGCTGGGCGTCCTGAGCATCGCGGCCTTCACCGCCCTGATGGGCGTGCTCTCCACGTTCGTGGCACTCCCGCTCGGCATTGGCGCGGCGTTCCTGCTGGCGCGACGCTCGTTCGTCGGCAAGCCCGTCGTGGAGACGCTGATGGCGCTGCCGCTCGTGCTGCCGCCGGTGGCCACCGGGTTCCTCCTGCTGCAGATGCTCGCGCTCGACAGCGCCGTGGGGCGCGCGCTCGACGCCGCGGGCATCGAGGTCGTGTTCACGTGGAAGGCGGTCGTGCTCGCGATGGCCGTGATGAGCTTCCCGCTCATCGTGCTCACCGTCCGCGCGGGATTCGAGCAGGTGGACGTGCGCCACGAGCGCGTCGCCGCGACGCTGGGCGCCGGGCCCCTCCGCGTGTTCCTCACCATCACCCTCCCCCTCGCCGCGCGCAGCATCGTCGCGGCCGCCATCCTCGGGTTCGCCCGCGCGCTGGGCGAGTTCGGCGCGACGATTGTCGTCGCCGGCGGCATTCCGGGGCAGACGCAGACGCTGGCCGTCGCCATCTTCAACCTGACGGAGGCCGGGCGCGAAGCCGACGCCAACCGCCTGTTGCTCGTGTCGGTGGCCCTGGCCTTTGGTGCGATGCTGCTCGCCAACCTGATCCAGCGGCGGAAGCAGGCCGCATGATCCGGCTGGAGTTCGCCATCACGCTCCGGCAGGGCGCGTTCACGCTGGAGGTGGCCGACGCGGCCTCGGTGGAAGTGCTGGGGGTCTTCGGGCCGTCGGGCAGCGGGAAAACATCGCTCCTCGAAGTCATCGCGGGCCTGCGCACGCCCGACAAGGGTCACGTGCGGGTGGCGGACCGGCTGCTGCTCTCCACCGAACAGCGCGTGAACGTGCCGCCGCACCACCGACAGGTGGGATACGTCCCGCAGGACGTCGCGCTCTTCCCTCACCTCGACGTGCGTGGGAACCTGCTCTACGGCTCCCGGCTCCCGTCCCCCGACTCCCGCCACGATCTCGAACACATCTGCACCATGCTCGAGATCGCCCACCTCGTCGACCGCCGCGTCGCGGACCTCTCTGGCGGCGAGCGCCAGCGGGTGGCCATCGGGCGGGCGTTGATGTCCGCGCCGCGCATCCTGCTGCTGGACGAGCCGCTGACGGCCGTCGATCGGTCCCGCAAGGACCGCATCCTGCCCTACCTGCTGCGGATTCGCCGCGAGCTGCACGTGCCGATGGTGTACGTCACGCACGATTGGCGCGAGATGCACGAGATTGCGGACCGCGTGCTGGTCCTCGAGAGCGGCCGGGTCGGTGAGGTGAGAAGCGAGAAGGGAGAAGGAAGACGTGAGGAGGCAGAAGGCAGAAGGCAGAAGGCAGAAGGCGGAAGGCAGAAGGCAGAACGGGAGAAGGGAGACGCGAAAAGTAAGACGTGAAAGGCCTCGGGCGCCGCCCGAG
>CAZLBU010000259.1:0-4011 GCA_964557815.1 uncultured Bifidobacteriaceae bacterium
CCGCCCGGAGGGCGCAGCAAGGGCGACCGCATCTCGCACCTGAAACGGCTCCGGGTTCCGACGCTCATCGTCCAGGGCACGCGGGACGTGTTCGGCGATCCGGACGAGGTCCGCGAAGCCATCTTCACCGACGACGCAACGCCCCCCATCGACGTCCACGCGGTCGAGGGCGGCGACCACTCCTTCGGCGTCCTGAAGTCGAGCGGGCGCGACCAGGGCGCGGTGCACGCGGAGGTGCAGGACGCGATCGTGGCGTGGATCAGGGGCAGGTGTTGAGGTTCGCGGGTTCTGAGGGTCTGAGGTTCTCAGGTTCTGAGGTTCTGAGGTTCTTGGGTGCTGCGGCGGCTCCCGACTCCCGACGCGCTCAGTACGGCTGGTGCAGTTCCACCGGGTGCGGCTTCCGCTTCCGGGCCGCGCGCAGGTTGATCGTCTCGACGAACACCGAGAACGCCATCGCGAAGTAGATGTAGCCCTTCGGGATGTGGACGTCGAGCCCTTCGGCCACGAGGGACACGCCAATCAGCAGCAGAAAGCTCAGCGCCAGCACCTTCACGGTCGGGTGCCGGTTGACGAAGCGGCTGATCGAGGCGGCCGAGACGAGCATGATCCCGACCGCGATGACGACGGCGGCGACCATCACCCAGAGCTGGTCGGCCATGCCCACGGCCGTGATCACCGAATCGAGCGAGAACACGATGTCGAGCAGCATGATCTGCCCGATGACGGCGGCAAATGACGGCGCGACCCTGGCGGACACGTGCCCTTCTTCGCCTTCGAGCCTCTCGTGGATCTCGTGCGTGGCCTTGGCGATGAGGAACAGGCCGCCGCCCAGCAGGATGAGATCGCGGCCGGAGATCTCCTGCTGGAGGACCGTGAAGAACGGCGCCGTCAGGCGCACCACCCACGCCAGCGAGAAGAGCAGGGCAATCCGCATCAGCATCGCCGCCATCAACCCGACCTTGCGGGCGCGATCCTGCTGGCTGGCGGGAAGCTTCCCGGCGAGGATGGAGATGAAGATGACGTTGTCCACCCCGAGCACGACCTCGAGGACCGTGAGCGTCACCAGGGCAATCAGCGCATCAGGCGTGAAGAGGCCTTCCATCCATCAGCTCCGGGGCTTGTGGGCGCACGTGGCGGTGTTCACGCACGCGTCCGCGAGACGCAGGCGCGCGACCGGCTCGCCGCCGACCAGGTGCCGATCGATGATCTCGGGGATGTCGGCCTCGCTGACACCGCCGTACCAGACAGCGTCCGGATAGACGACGACGGTGGGGCCGTGCTCGCATTGGTCGAGACATCCCGACTTGTTGGCACGGATGCGGCGAGTGAGGCCGCGCTCGGCGAGGGCCTTCTTGAAGGCTTTCTGGAGCGCGTCGCTCGCCGACGGGTCGCAGCACCCGCGCGGGTGATCCGCGGGGCGCTGGTTGCAGCAGACGAACAGGTGCTTCTCGAAGGGCGCCAAGGGGGTGTCAGAGGTCAGAAGTCAGAAGTCAGAAGTCGGAAGTCAAAAGTGAGAAGTCAGAGGTGAAGACGCGAGGCGTGGTCAGCAGTGGACGGTGACCTGCAAGGCGCGCTGCCGGAACCACCCGCTCTGTCACTCCGCCCTTCTCACTTCTCACTTCTCACTTCCAAGGTTCAGCTCCGGCCGTCCCTTCAGGCCGCCCCAGGTCTCCGGATCCTGCCACAGCAGCGTCCAGAAGTACCGGGCCACGTCGGCCTTCGGGTAGGCGGCCACGAGCGCGGTCACGCCCTTGTCGAGCGTCACCTCGTCGGGGGCCTGCGGGGACTCGTCCTTGATGAGGCCGTCCTCGTGCGCGATGCCGAGCGCGTCGAGGAAGGCGCCCATCATCGGCCGCTGGTGCTGGAGGTGGTAGGCCACGAGCAGGCGTGCGGCGAGCATGTCGGACACCTGGGCCATGCCGGCCAGGTGTTTCGCCTTCTTCTCCACGGCAAGCGCCAGGACGCTCTTGGGGCGGAACTTGATCTGCCGGGCGATGAGGGCCACGGCCTCGGCATGCTCGAGCGCGGCCTGCTCGTCCTGCCAGAAGGCGGCTGCGGCCGACACGCGTTGTTCGACAGGCATCTGGCGCCACAGGCGGGCGGGACGCATCTCCTCGGACGACATAGGGACGACAGTGTACAGCACGGGGGTTCAAGGCACGAAGGTTCAAGGCACGGGGGTTCACGGCACGGAGGTTCAAGGCAAAGGGGGTTCAAGGCAAAGGGGGTTCAAGGCAAAGGGGTCATGCGCTGCGCGGTCGTCTTCGCTTCAGGCGTCGGTCGTGCGGCTTCACTGCGCAGGTAGGTCCTGAAGCGCACGATGATCCAGCGGCATTCCGCGCCGAGCCGGATGGCTGCCGCGGCTGGCTCTGCCGCGAAAACGGTCGCTTCGACGCCGTCGCGCAGGTGGTTGTCGAGCTCGTCGAGCGACGCTACCGCCACGTTCAGGAACTGGGCGAACTCGGCGGGGTTGTATCGGCCGAACCCCTCGGCGATGTTACGTGTTACGCGGCGGGGAGCGCACCGCGTCGCGCACCTGATCGCACAGCCTGCGATCCTGGCGTGCCTCCGGTGTCGCAAGAAGTGCCAGCACACGCCGGCGGAGTTCAGCCGGCTGAAATACCACGAGTTCCCGATAGGTCCTGGCCCCCATGGCCAGAACACGCAGCACGCCGCATGCCAGCCCGACGGCCCTGAACCTCCGCGCTCTTGAACCTCCGCGCTTGTGAACCTCCGTGCTTTGAACCTCCGTGCTTTGAACCTCCGTGCTTTGAACCTCCGTGCTTTGAACCCACCGTGCTTTGAACTATCGTCTTCCGATGCCGAACTTCTTTGACGAAGTCAACCGCACCTTCGACGAGGCCGCGACGTTCACCGAGTACCCCGCGGGACTGCTCGATCAGATTCGCTGCTGCAACAGCGTCTACCGCTTCGACTTCCCGATCCGCCGCAAGGACGGGACCATCGAGGTGATCCACGCCTGGCGTGCCGAGCACAGCCATCACAAGATGCCCGTCAAGGGCGGCATCCGCTACAGTCCCGAGGTCTACGAAGAAGAGGTGATGGCGCTCGCCGCGTTGATGACCTACAAGTGCGCCATCGTAGACGTGCCTTTCGGCGGCGCCAAGGGCGGGATCAAGATCGAGCCGAAGGACTACAGTGTCGAAGAGCTCGAGCGCATCACGCGCCGATACACGCACGAGTTGGTGAAGAAGGGCTTCATCGGCCCGGGCATCGACGTGCCGGCGCCGGACTACGGGACTGGCGAGCGCGAGATGGCGTGGATCGCCGACACCTACCAGGCGCTCACGCCGGGCGGCCTCGACGCGATGGGCTGCGTCACGGGCAAGCCGGTCACCCAGGGCGGCGTGCGGGGGCGGCGGGAGGCGACCGGGCGCGGGCTGTTCTTCGCGCTGCGCGAGGCCTGCTCGCATCCCGACCTGATGGCGCCGCTTGGCCTGGCGACCGGCCTCGAGGGCAAGCGCGTCATCGTCCAGGGCCTGGGGAACGTGGGCTACCACGCCGCGAAGTTCTGCCGCGAGGGTGGCGCGGTGCTCGTCGCGATTGCGGAACGCGAGGGCGCCATTGCCAGCGCGAAGGGCCTCAACGAGGACGAGGTCTTCCAGCACCGCAAGTCGACGGGATCCATCCTGGACTTCCCCGGCGCGACCAACCTGCCCGACACCGCGGCGGCCCTCGAGCTCGACTGCGACGTCCTGCTGCCCGCGGCGCTCGAGGGCGTGTTCACCGCAAAGAACGCGCCGCGCGTGCAGGCCAAAATCCTCCTCGAGGGCGCCAACGGCCCAACGACCCCGGAAGCCGATCCCATCTTCCGGCAGAAGGGCATCCTGGTCATCCCGGACATCTACTGCAACGCGGGCGGCGTCACCGTCTCGTACTTCGAGTGGCTGAAGAACCTCTCACACGTGCGCTTCGGCCGCATGTCGAAGCGGCACGAGCAGGCCAACGAGCTGCAGATGCTGCGTGCCATCGAGTCGGCCACCGGCAAGC
>CAZLBU010000260.1:0-2127 GCA_964557815.1 uncultured Bifidobacteriaceae bacterium
CGAGTACCACGACTACCGCCAGGCCGACGTCACCTTCAGGATCCGATGATCGTCCTGGCCCTCGTGCTCGCCGCGCAGGTGATAGCGGCGCCTCCCCTGCCGGCGCAGGCGGAGCGCATCGCGTCGGTGGTGGTCCACGGCAATCACACGACGCCGACCGACGACGTGCTGGCCATCGCCGGTGACGTGGCAGGCCAGCCGGCGACCGACGCGCTGATCACCGCCGTTGGCGATCGCCTGCGGCAGAGCGGCCGTTTCGCCGGCGTGGACGTCCGCAAGCGGTTCCTGTCCATCGACGATCCCACGCGCGTGCTGCTCGTGATTGTCGTGGACGAGCATGCCGGCGTCTCCGAGGCCGATCTCACGCCAGGGCCCATGAAGCGGCTCACGGCAAGCGGCATGTGGCTCCCCGTCGTCGAGTATCGCGAGGGCTACGGGTTCACCTACGGCGCGCGCGTGAGCTTCGTGGACCGCCTCGGCCCGCGGAGCCGCATCTCGGTCCCGCTCACGTGGGGCGGCGAGCGCCAGGCGCAGGTGGAGCTGGAGCGGAGCTTCACGGGACGCGCGCTGGCGAGGGTGGTCGGCGGCGGGGGCATCGCCCGCCGCGAAAACCCGCACGTCGAGCTGGGCGACGTGCGCCGGACGCTCTGGGCGCGCGTCGAGAGCGCACCGCTCCCCTGGCTGCGCGCCGGGGCCGGCACCCGCCTCTCGGAGGTTTCCTTCGGCGCCATCGACGACCGGCTCACCACGGTCGGCGCGGACGTGACGCTGGACACCCGCGTGGACCCGGCGCTGCCGAGAAACGCCGTGTTCGTCTCGCTGGGGATCGAGCGTCTCGGGTTCGGATCCGAATCGCTCGGCGCGAGCGCGGCGCCGGGGGCCGCGCTCTCGGCACGCCGCGTCACGGTGGATGCCCGCGGGTACGTCGGCCTCGTGCGCCAGGCCGTGCTGGCCCTGCGCGCACAGTCTGTCGCCGCGTCGCGGGCGCTGCCCATCTTCGAGCAAGCGCTCGTCGGCGGCGGCCCTTCGCTCCGCGGCTACCGCGTGGGGCAGTTCGCCGGCGACAACATGGTGGCCTTCTCCACCGAACTGATCGTGCCGCTCACGTCGCCGCTCGATTTCGGCCGCTTCGGCGTGAAACTCTTCGCCGACCGGGCCGTCGCGTACGCGGCAGGCGAGACACTGGCGGATCAGCCCCTTTACTGGGGCTACGGTGTCGGCGTGTTCGTCAATGCCACCGTCTTCACCCTGGGCGTGGACGTCGGCTGGCGCGAGGGACGAGGCCGGCCGAACGCACACGCGACCTTCGGTGTTCGACTCAGATGACCAACGCCGATGGGCCGCAGACCGGACGCGGATGACGCAGGGGCCGCAGATGGCGCAGATGAACGCAGATGACGCCGCAAGCCGCAGATGGCACAGATAGCGCGTCGCCTGGGTTCCGGCCCGATTGAGAGGGTTACCTGTACCCCATCTGCGTCGTCGGCGTCATCTGCGGCCACTTCTACGTTATCTGTGTTATCTGCGCCATCTGCGGCTACTGCGCCATCTGCGGCTACTGCGCCATCTGCGGCTACTGCGGCTACTGCGTCATCTGCGCCCCATCTGCGCCCTGCTTCTGCGGCCCCTCTACGGCCCTTCGGTGTTCACTTCACGCGTTTGAGGAACGCCTCGTACGCCTGCGGCCCATGGGCGTTCATGTGGGCCGCGAACTCGGTGCCCACCGTCTCGAGGTTCTTCAGGTAGCCCGGGTCCTTATAGGCCTCGCGCAGCGACGGCAGCAGATCGCGCACCCGCTCCCACACCAGCAGCAGCTCCCGCCCGGACTGGAAGAACAGCTCCTTGTGCAGGATGCCGGTGACGATGAACGAGGAGACCATGTCCCAGTAGGTGACCACCATCCGGTACGAGGCGTTCTCGTCCGTCCCGGCCGGGGCCAGCTTCAGCAGGTCCTCGTAGGTCTGCACGCCCTTGCACTTGGTGGTGAACCAGGCGCGAGCCTGGCGCATGCGGTCCTCGCGGCGCATCTCGTAGAGCCGGAGGATGAGGTTGGCATCGTCGTAGGTCGGTCGTGGATGCATGAGCTTGTGTAATGGGAGATATGTGTTGGATTCGTGAATAGGGTCG
>CAZLBU010000260.1:2137-3963 GCA_964557815.1 uncultured Bifidobacteriaceae bacterium
ATAGGAAGGTTATGAACCCGTGGGACCAGTTTACCGGGGTCAACGCCGGCTACGTCCAGGAGCTCTACCTACGTTACCAGCAGGACCCCGGGTCGGTGGACGAGGCGACGCGCCAGGCGTTCGCGCGGTGGGCGCCGCCCGTCGAGGACGGCCTGGTGGAAGCCCGGTCCGGCGCCCCCCTCACCGCCGGCACGGCCGCAGATCTGAAGGCTGGCATCGCGGCGTTCACGCTGGCCGAATCCGTCCGGCGCTTCGGCCACCTCGCGGCGCACACCGATCCGCTGGGGTTCAACCAGCCGATCGGCGATCCGTCGCTGGACCCGCAGGCCCACGGCCTCACCGAGGAGACGCTTCGGCGCCTGCCGGCCGACATCGTCGGCGGGCCGGCGGCGGTTGGCGCGGCGCATGCCTGGGAAGCCATCGAGCGGCTGCGCGCCGTCTACGGCGGCAGCACGGGCCACGACTACAACCAGGTGTTCGTGCCCGCGGAGCGCGAGTGGCTGCGCCGGGCGGTGGAGTCGGGCCAGTTCCGCCCTCCGCACGATCCCATCGACGGCCGCGAGCTGCTGGATCGGATCACCCAGGTCGAGAGCTTCGAGCGCTTCCTGCACCGCACCTTCCCCGGCAAGACGCGGTTCTCGATCGAAGGGCTCGACATGATGATCCCGGTCCTCGACGAGATCATCAACGACGCGGCGGCCGGCGGCGTGAAGCACGTGATGATTGCCATGGCCCATCGTGGCCGGCTGAACGTGCTCGCGCACATCCTGCAGAAGCCGTACGCGCAGATCCTGGCGGAGTTCAAGGATCCGGTGCTCCCGCGGTCGTGGGCCGAGGATCTCGGGTGGATGGGCGACGTGAAGTACCACGCCGGCGCCCGCGTGGAGCGCCGCAACGACCTTCCCGAGACGCTGGTGGTGTCGATGCCGCCCAACCCGAGCCACCTCGAGGCCGTGGATCCGGTGCTGGCCGGCATGGCGCGCGCCGCGGCGACGGACGTCGATCAACCGGGCCCGCCACGTTTCCGCAAGGCGCAGGTCCTCGCCATCCTCATCCACGGCGACTCGGCGTTCCCGGGACAGGGTGTGGTGGCCGAGACGCTGAACATGTCGAGGCTGCAGGGCTACGACGTGGGCGGCATCATCCACATCATCGCGAACAACCAGCTGGGATTCACCGCCGAGCCGCAGGAGTCCTACAGCACCAGCTACGCCAGCGGCATGGCGCGCGGGTACAAGATCCCCATCGCGCACGTCAACGCCGACGATCCGGTGGCCTGCATCGAGGCGGCGCGCCTGGCCTGGGCGTACCGCCACCGCTTCGGGCTCGACTTCCTGATCGATCTCGTCGGCTATCGCCGCTACGGCCACAACGAGGGCGACGAGCCGGCCTTCACGCAACCCCGGCTCTACCAGATCGTGGCCGGGCACCCGACGGTCCGCGAGTTGTACGCCCGGCGGCTCGCGGAGAGCGGCCAGGTGCCCGCCGCGGAGGCCGAGGCCCTGGTGCAGGAGCACTTCGGCGCCATGGAGAAGGCCTACGCCGGGTTGAAGCCTGAGCAGGACTTCGTCCCGCCGCTGCCTGAGGTCCCGCCCCGTGGCGCGGCGCGCCGGGCGCTGACCGCGGTGCCTCTCGAGCGCCTCGCTGCGCTCAATGCCGAGCTCTCCCGCCTCCCCGAGGGCTTCACCGTGCACCGGAAGCTCGAGCGCGGCCGCGAGCGCCGGAAGACCATCTTCGACAACCCCGCGGATCGAGCCGTCGACTGGGCAGCGGCCGAGGAGCTGGCCTTCGCCTCCATCCTGCAGGACGGCGTGGGCATCCGCCTG